>NZ_RHFJ01000025.1:0-52777 GCF_003718675.1 Marichromatium sp. AB32 | reverse complement strand
GCCCAAGATGGTCGCCCTCGGCGCCGCCATGCGGAAACTCGCCCACATCTGCTTCGGTGTGTTCAAGAACCGTCGTCCCTACCAGCCCGATTACGCTTCCGCGGCTTGACGGGAAAGACGGTATCTTTGCGGTTGCCATCTTCAC
This sequence comes from Marichromatium sp. AB32, assembly GCF_003718675.1. NCBI lineage: Bacteria > Pseudomonadati > Pseudomonadota > Gammaproteobacteria > Chromatiales > Chromatiaceae > Marichromatium > Marichromatium sp. AB32. The sequence continues at coordinate 52,632 of NZ_RHFJ01000025.1, read as the reverse complement.
GGTCGCCGGGCTTTTCGGGCACGTTTGATACCGGCGCGAAGTGCAAGTGCACAAAGACGATCATTCCTTTGTGCGCTTCGCGTCTTGGCGGTTGTGATTCCCAGCGCGCTCGGCGAGCAGTTCGCGGTAGACGGCGAGGTTGCCCTCGACCATGCCGTCGATGGAGAAGTCGCGGCGCATCAGCGCCTGACCGCCGGCGCCGAGCGCACGGCGACGCGCCGGGTCGGCGAGCAGGGCGCTGATCGCCGCGCCCAGCGCCTCGGCGTCGCCCGGCTCGACCAGTACCCCGTTCTCGCCGTCGCGCACCGCCTCGGGGATGCCGCCGGCGCGGCTGGCGACGATCGGTACCCCGGCGCTCGCCGCCTGCAGTAGCGACACCCCCAGTCCCTCCATCAGCGCCGGGTGCACCACCAGATCGAGACAGGGCAGGATCTCGGCGAGGTCGTCGCGGAAGCCGCACAGATGGACCCGGCCCTGCAGCCCCAGCGCGTCGATACGCTCGGCCAGCGCCGCCGCCTCCGGTCCCTGACCGAAGCAGCAGAGGTGCAGCCGGGGGTGGCGCGCGATCAGCGCGGGCAGGGTCTCGAGCAGGATCGCATGGCCCTTGCGCCGGATCAGCTGGGCGATCACCCCGACCATCAGCGCGTCGGCGGGTAGCCCGAGCCGGGCGGTGATCAGCGCCCGCGCGCAGGGCCCGGCATAGGGTGCGGGGTCGATCGCGCTGCGCACCACGCGCAGCCTGTCGGCCGCCAGCCCCTCGTCGCGCAGCACCCGGGCGATGCCCTCGGAGATGGCCACCACGCGGTCGTGCAGCCGGTACTTGAGCGCCACCAGCCAGCGCGGCTCGGGGTTGTCGACGCGGCGGGTGTGGATCACCGGCACCCCGCGCAGCCGCGCGGCGATGCCGCCCATGACGTCGGCGCCGATGCGGCTGTGCAGGTGTACCAGGTCGGGCCGGGTGCGGTCGATCAGCCGCGCCAGCCGCGCGGCCATCAGCAGGTCGGCGTCGCCGTGCATCGGCATGCCGTGGACCTCGGCCACCGGGGCCGCGGCCCGGGCCAGGTCGCAGCCGCGCGGACAGGCGAGCAGGTTGTGATGACCGCGCGCGTGCAGTCCGCGCAGCAGGTGCAGCACCTGGAAGGCGCCGCCGTAGAGATGACGCCCGCCCTCGACGTGGAGGATGCGCAATGTCCGCTCAGGGTTCGGCTCAGTCATCGGCGAGCAGCTCGCGGGCGGCCTCGACCACCGCCTCGACGGTGATCTCGCGCATGCAGTCGAAGCGCCCCTCACAGCTCGGATGGCGCTTGCACGGTGAGCAGGGGCGCGGGTGATAGAGCACCCGGGCGTTGTCGCGGGTGGTGTCGAGATAGGGACAGGTCGAGCCGAACAGCAGCAGGCTCGGGGTGTTCATGGCGATGCCGATGTGGCCGAGCCCGGTGTCGACCGCCACCGCGAGCGCTGCGCGGTCGATCAGCGCGGCGGCCTCGGTGAGGCTGGTGGCGCCGGCGAGATCGAGCAGCGGCGCCTTGCAGCGCGCGCCGATCCGCGCCGCCGCCGCGCGGTCGCCGGGGCCGCCGAGCAGTACCGGGACGAGCCCCAGCTCCTGGTGCAGCCGTTCGGCGAGGTCCGCCCAGCGCGACTCGATCCAGTGCTTCTGGGGCCGGGTGGTAAAGGGGCTGAGCGCGACCAGCCGCGCCCCGACCCCGGCCGGCGCGACCAGCTCGGCGACGCACGCGCGCTCGGCCTCGCCATGGTGCACCGCCATCGCGAAGGGCTCGACGGCGAGATCGAGGGTCCGGGCCAGGTGCAGATACTCGGAGCCGATGCGCTTGTAGGGACCGTCGCGCGCCACGGTGCGGGTCATCAGCCACTGGCTGCCCTCGCGCGAGCCCAGACCGATGCGCTCGGGCGCGCCGCTGAACCAGGTCAGCATGCCGCTCTTGAGCAGCCCCTGGAGGTCGATGGCGCGATCGAAGCGGCGCGCGCGCAACTCGGCGCGCATCGCGCGCAGCTCGCGCGCGAGCGTGCCCAGGCGACGCTCGCGCACCAGTCTGCGCCAGCGGTTGATCGGGCAGGGGATCACCTCGTCGAGGTCGGGGTGCTGGGCGAGCAGCGGCGCGCACTCGGGTTGGACCAGCCAGGCGATGTGGGCGTGTGGATGACTGCGGCGCAGCGCCGCGACCAGCGGCGAGGCGAAGACCACGTCGCCGATGGCCGAGAGGCGCACCAGCAGGATGCGCGGGGCGTTGGGATCTGGGCTTGGTGACATGTCGGTTGATCGGGTTCGGCGCAACGATGGTGTCCGGCCGGGGCGACCGGCGGGGTTGCTGATGGTCGTTATGATCCCAGAAATCGCCGGGCGCCGCGCGGCTGTCCGGACCCCGCCGGTTTTCGCCATAATGATGTCCATCCCGCCGGCCACGCGTCGGCCCACCGCCAGCCTCCGGACCCCGAGCATGACCCCAGCGACCCCCAGCCAGCCGAGCCCCCGCCCCGTGTGTCTCTTCATCCCCAGCTTCGGCGACGGCGGGGTGGAGCGGATGATGGTCAACATCGCCCGCGGGATCGCCGGGCACGGCCATCCGGTCGACTTCGTGGTCAACGACGCCGGGGCGCCCTTCGTCGACACCCTGCCGCCCGAGGTGCGGGTGCACGTGCTCGCGGCGAGCGGGCTGCGCGCGCGCACCCGTTTTCTCGCCGAGCTGGTCGCGCGCACCCGCCCGGCGGCGGTGCTCACCGCCAAGACCCGCGACGACCGGGTCGCGCTCGCGGTCAAGCGTCGGCTCGGCGGCGACACCCGCTACGTGCTGCGTCCCGGCACCGCGATGAGCGAGCGCTGGCGCGCCCGCGGCAAGGGCTGGCTGTGGCGCTGGCGCGAGACGCGCCGGCTGCGCGCGCTCTATCGTCGCGCCGACGCGGTGGTGGCGGTCTCCGACGGCGTGGCCGAGGACATCGTCGCCATCACCGGCATCCCGCGCGAGCGGGTGCGGGTGATCCGCAACCCCAACATCACCCCGGAACTGGCGGCACTGGCCGCGGCCGAGGTCGACCACCCCTGGTTCGCGCCCGGCGCCGAGCCGGTGATCATGGGGGTCGGTGGGCTGCGTACCCAGAAGGACTTCGAGACCCTGATCCGCGCCTTCGCCCGGGTGCGCGAGACACGCCCGTGTCGGCTGCTGATCCTCGGCGAGGGCCGTCAGCGCGAGCGCTTGCTGCGTCTGGCCGCCGAGCTGGGGGTGGCGGAGGCGGTGGCGTTGCCCGGGTTCGAGTCCAACCCCTATCGCTTCCTCGCCCGCGCCGCGCTGTTCGCGCTGTCCTCGCGTTGGGAGGGTTCGCCCAACGTGCTCACCGAGGCGCTCGCGCTCGGCACCCCGGTGGTCGCCACCGACTGTCGCAGCGGTCCGCGCGAGATCACCCGTGGCGGCGAGTACGGCCCGCTGGTCGCCGTCGGCGACGTCGCGGCCCTGGCCGAGGCGATCGAGCGCACCCTCGATCGGCCGCTGCCCGCCGAGCGGTTGCGCGAGGCAGTCGCCGAGTACCGTCTGGAGACCAGCGCCGGGCGCTATCTGGAGGTCTTCGGGCTGCGCTAGCCGGGCGCTGTTCGCCAATCGCGACCGCTGCCGATGCCGGACTCGGCATCGGCGCGCGCCGCTGTCGCGCTGGTGCCGCGACCGTGGTGGCCGCAGTGCGCGCACTCGAGCAGATGGAAGCGCTCGGCGAGTCGATAGTGGGCGAGGTGGGGCTGGCCGCACTGCGGACAGGTCTCGGTGCCGACCCGACTGCGCGCCTTGTGCGCCTGCTCGGCGTCGCGGATGAGCTGGTGCAGCGCCGCCTTGGAGCGTCGGCAGGCCTGGGCCTTGGGACCCTGGCTGAGTTGTTCGAGGATCAGCGACTCCGGGGTCGCGCTGCCGCGGATGCCGTAAGCACCGGGGGCCGGGTGGGACGTCTCCGGGGTGTCGTCGCGTGGTTCTTTGGGGGAAGTCATGACGATTCCTGGCTGGTCGATGTTGACGGATGATCGGGGTGCGAACGGTCGGTGGCAAGTCGCACCGAGCGTCTCGTCAATGCTGGTCCTGCGTTCGTTCGTGGTGCTGCTATGCTTAACGCTCTGGACCCGATGGTGTTCCGATCGCAACCGCAGGAGCCTGTGTATGAGCAAGCGCATCACGACCGTCGCCGCGGCCTGTCTGGCCGCCGGTATCGGCCTGCCCCAGGGCGGCGAGGCCTGTACCCGCACCCTCTATGTCGGCGACGACGAGACGGTGATCACCGGTCGCAACATGGACTGGATGCAGTCGATGGAGACCGCGCTCTGGGTGTTCCCGCGCGGCATGGCGCGCGATGGCCGGGCGGGACCGGACTCGCCGAGCTGGGTGTCGAAGTACGGCAGCCTGGTCGCCTCGTCCTACGATCTGGCAACCAGTGACGGCATGAACGAGAAGGGGCTGGTGGCCAACCTGCTCTATCTGGCCGAGTCCGACTACGGTGAGGACGCCGCGCTGCCGCCGCTCTCGATCGCGCTCTGGGCGCAGTACGCGCTCGACAACTACGCCACCGTCGCCGAGGCGGTGCAGGGGCTGACCGAGCAGCCGCTGCGGGTGGTCGCCAAGGATCTGCCCAACGGCAAGCCCGCCGCGCTCCATCTCTCGCTCTCCGACCCCAGTGGCGATTCGGCGATCTTCGAGTACCTCGACGGCGAATTGGTCGTCCATCACGGCCCCGAGTACCGGGTGATGACCAACTCGCCGCCCTATGCCGAGCAGCTGGCGATCGATACCTATTGGCAGGGGGTCGGCGGTATGGCCTTCCTGCCCGGCACGGTGCGCGCCGCCGATCGCTATGCGCGCGCCTCCTTCCTGCTCGATGCGGTGCCCAAGTCGCTCGACGACGACTATCTCGACGCCGTGCCCAATCGTACCTATGCCAACCAGGCCGTCGCCCAGGTGCTCTCGGTGCAGCGCGCCGTCTCGGTGCCGTTGGGCATCAGCGTCGAGCACCAGCCCAACCTCGCCTCGACCCTGTGGTCGGTGGCCGCCGACCAGAAGAATCGGGTCTATTACTTCTCCTCGGCGACCACGCCCAACACCTTCTGGGTCGCGCTCGACGACCTCGATTTCTCGCCCGGGGCCGAGGTCAAGACCCTGCCGGTCGACGGCGGCTATGTCTATGCCGGCAACGCCGCCGCGCATTTCACCGCCGCCGAGCCCTTCACCTTCATGGACGCCTCCGGCAGCGACTGAGCCGGTGCGCCGGGGCCAGCGCGCCCCGGCGCGCGCCCTCAGTGGGCGAAGCTGGGCGCGGGCGGCGCCGGGTCGTGTGCGCGTAACCCCTCGAAGTGGGCGACGGCCTTGGCGAGGTCGGCGAGCAGCAGCTCGGCGAGATCGGCGCTGAAGCCCTCGCGCACCACCACGCGCAGCACCGCGACCGACTCGGCGTGCTCGGGCATGGTGTAGGCGGGTACCTGCCAGCCGCTCTCGCGCAGCTTGTGGGAGATGTCGAAGACGCTGTAGTCGGTGATCTCGTCGCGCAGCTTGAAGGCGAACACCGGGATGGTGCTGGCGTCGCTGACCAGCTCGAAGGGGCCGAGGTCGGCGACGTTGCGCGCCAGTTCGGTGGCCACCTCGCGCAGCGCCGTCATCACCTGGGTGTAGCCGGCGCGCCCCAGACGCAGGAAGTTGTAGTACTGCCCCACCACCTGGTTGCCGGGGCGGGAGAAGTTGAGGGTAAAGGTCGGCATGTCGCCGCCGAGATAGTTGACCCGGAAGATCAGCTCCTCGGGCAGGTCCTCGTGGCCGCGCCACACCACCCAGCCGACGCCGGGATAGACCAGGCCGTACTTGTGCCCGGAGACGTTGATCGACTTGACCAGCGGCAGGCGGAAGTCCCACACCAGCTCGGGGTCGAGGAAGGGGGCGACGAAGCCGCCGCTGGCGGCGTCGACGTGCATCGGGATCTCCCAGCCGGTGGTGGCGTTCTGCGCCTCCAGCGCGGCGTGGATCGCTTCGATCGGCTCGTACTCCCCGGTGAAGGTGGTGCCGAGGATGGCGACCACGCCGATGGTGTGCGCGTCGGTGCGGGCGATCACCTCCTCCGGGGTGATGACGTAACGCCCCTTCTCCATCGGGATGTAGCGCGGCTCGACGTCCCAGTAGCGACAGAACTTTTCCCACACCACCTGGACATTGGCGCCGAGGATCAGGTTGGGGCGATGGGTGTCCTCGCCGCGGGCGCGGCGCCGCGCCCGCCAGCGCCACTTCAGCGCCATCCCGGCGAGCATCACCGCCTCGCTCGAGCCGATCGCCGAGGCGCCGACCCCCTGCTCGGGGGCGTGGAAGAGGTCGGAGACGATGTTGACGCAGCGCGCCTCGATCTCGGCGGTGCGCGGGTACTCGTCCTTGTCGATCAGGTTCTTGTCGAAGGCCTCGGCCATCAGCCGCTCGGCCTGGGGTTCCATCCAGGTGGTGACGAAGGTCGCCAGGTTGAGCCGGGCATTGCCGTCGAGCATCAGCTCGTCGTGGATCAGGTCGTAGACCGTCTCGGGCTCGATCTCGTGCTCCGGCAGACGGTATCGCGGCACCGCCTCCAGCATGCGTCGCCGCGCATAGGCCGGCGCGAGCAGTGCATCCTGCTCCTCCGGGCTGATCGACTCGATCTTTCGCGTCACCATCGCCAATCCCTCCATCGCCACCGCCCCGGGGTTCGGGGCGCTAGGTGCAAGCGTAGTCAATGGTGCGCGGGTCGCCCGTCGGTGTGCATTCGGATCGGGCAAAGGGGCCGCAGTCGACTGAATCCGTTGTGGAAAGTTTGCCTTCCGCCGCCGCCCCGGCCATACTGCCGCCGCCCCTGAGTTGCAGCGTGGCGTCAGCGACGTTCAGCGTTGCACGTCACCCTCTTCCAACCCCGAAACGAGTCCATCCGCCGTGCCCATCGAGCTATTCTGGCTGCTCCTGCCGTGGAGCCTCGCGTTCATCTTTCTCGGTCGGTTGCGCGCCTGCCCGCCGCTGACGCGTCCGGTCGGTGGGGGCAAGGTGTCGGTGATCATCCCGGCGCGCAACGAGCAGTCGCGGTTGCCGCCGCTGCTCGCCTCGTTGCGTGAACAGGACCACGACGACTACGAGGTCATCGTCGTCGACGACAACTCCACCGACGCCACCGCGGCGCTGGCACGCGCCGCCGGGGCAAAGACCTTGTGTCTCGGCGAGTTGCCGCCCGGCTGGCTCGGCAAGCCCCATGCCTGCTGGGTCGGGGCGCAGGCGGCGAGCGGCGACCTGCTGGTCTTTCTCGACGCCGACACCGAGCTCGAACCCGCCGGACTGCGGCGCATCGCCGCCACCCATGCCGCGCGTGGCGGGCTGGTCTCGGTGCAGCCCTATCACCGCATGGTCGCGGCCTACGAGCGGCTGTCGTCGATCTTCTTCGTCATCATGATGGCGAGCATCCGCTCCTTCACCCTGGCCGGCGACGCGCTGCGCGCCAACGGCAGCTTCGGTCCCTGCATGGTGTGCTCGCGCGCGGATTATTTCCGCACCGGCGGGCATCGTCTGGTGCGCGCCGAGATCGTCGACGACGTGGCGCTGGCGCGCGAGATGGCGCGACGCGGCGTGCCGACCTCGAACTTCATCGGCGCCGGCACCATCGCCTTTCGCATGTATCCCGACGGGGTGCGCGATCTCGCCGACGGCTGGACCAAGAACCTCGCGCGCGGGGCGATGACCACCGGTCCGCTGATGCTGCTGATGACCACCTACTGGATCTATGGCGCGGTGGCCGCCGTCGACGCCTCGCTGGGCTGGGCGAGCCAGGGGCTGTCGACCTGGGTGGTCGCGGGGCTGATCGCCTACGCGGCCTATGTCGCGCAGCTGTGGTGGCTGTTGCGCCGGCTCGGCAACTTCGGGCTGGCCACGGCGCTCACCTATCCGGTCTCACTGGCCTTCTTCGTCGCGGTCTTCTTCCGCTCGCTCTATCGCACCCTGGTGTGCAACAGCGTGCGCTGGAAGGGGCGCTCGATCGCGGTGCGCACGCCGGGCTAGGAGCGCGATCGCGCGCAGCAGCCGCGCGCGGTTGTAGCGCTGCACCAGGATGCAGGGGGCGTTGACCAGCGCACCATAGATCAGCATTGCCACGCCGACCGGCCAGGGGGTCCAGACGAAGAAGCTCAGCGCCATCGCCCAGGTCAGCCAGTGCGAGACCTCGGCGCGCGTGGTCTCGCGCACGAAGCGGTGTAGATAGGCGAGATCCTGCCCCCGCAGGTTGCGCTTGGAGAAGCCGCCGGCATAGAAGGCCCCTGCCTCGGGCAGATGATCCTTCCACGTCTGGATGCCGAGCCGCTGATAGAGCCGACCGTCCAGCTCCCAGCGATAGCTGCGACCGAGCAGCGGCAGCCCGGCGAGCAGGCGCTCGGGCAGGCGGTGCGCCAGATAGCCCGCGCCGAAGTGGATCGACAGCCAGATCAGGGCATAGAGCGCGACGGTCGTCAGCACGGCGGGGAGTCTCGCTGTAGTGGGGGAGGGGCGGCATCTTAGAGGCGTTCGGCGAGCGCGACCAGCCTTGAACCCAGGACGCGCGGCCCTCAGAGAGCACGGGTCGGCGCGCGCTGGCCGCTCTCCATGCCGGGCGCGAGGGCGCCATCACACGAGGAGGTATCGATTATGCGGGTTCAACCCCTTTTGCTGGTCGTCGTCACCGGGCTGTGGGCGCTCCCGGCCACCGCCGACTGGACCGACGCGCGCTGCGAGATCTACCCCACGGGGGAGGACCGTGCCGAGCAGACGCTCCCCTGTACCTTCAGCCAGCGCCAGGGCTATGTGACCATCACCCGCGAGGACGGCGTGGTGCACGAGCTGGCGCCGAGCGGTGAGGCGGTGGGCAACTTCCGCGATCAGGCGGGCCGCCCGGTCTATCGCCAGAGCGGGCTCGGCGACCAGGGGCTGATCTTCCGCTTCCCCGACGAGAGCCTCTATGTCTACTGGGATCGCGGCCCGACGACGACCGCCGCGGACAACCCGACCTGGCCCTTCTCCACCGCCGACTACGACGCCACCACGCTGCTGCGCTGTCGCGCCCTCACCGCCGAGGCGTTCGGCCAGTGCCCGGCCGGCATCCTGCGCATGGACGACGGTCAGGCCTCGATCGTGGTGCAGAGCCCCGCCGGTGAGCAGTTCACCATCAACTTCATGACCGGCTACGTCAACGCCACCAACCGCAGCGTCGAGGCCTCGCGCGATGGCGACACCTGGACCGTCGTCATCGACGGCCAGGAGGTCTACGAGGTGCCACTCGCCGCGATCGAGGGGGGCTGAGACGATGAGATATCCGACCATTTTGCTGATCGCGCTGCTGTGCGGCGTCAGCTCGCTGGCGCTGGCCGAGTCCTCGCCCCTGGCGGGGACGGCCTGGAGGCTGGTCGAGATCCAGTCGATGGACGATCAGGTCTATGTCCCCGAGGAGGGCGCCGAGTACAGTCTCGAACTGCGCGATGACGGCATGGTAGCCATTCGCGCCGACTGCCAGCTCGGTACCGGCACCTGGGCGTCGGACGCGCCCGGTCAGCTGCGCTTCGGTGCCATCGCGACGACCCGGGCGCTGTGCCCGCCAGGCTCCCTGTCCGAGCGCTATCTGGCGCAATTCCAATGGGTGCGGAGCTATGTCATCGAGGACGAACACCTCTTCCTCGCCACCATGGCCGACGGCTCCATCATCGAGCTGGCGCCGCTCGAGCCCCCGGCACCGGTCGCGACCCTCTTCGGCGAGTCGCTGCGCGACGTCGATGCCACGCAGCTCCAGGAGATCATCCTCGGGCGCCTGTTCGAGCACTATGCCGACGAGCAGGGCATCGTCGCCGAGCCAGACGAGATCGCTGCCCTGCTCGAACGGTTGCGCGCCGGTCGGGCGGCTGCGGGACTGGATGCCGACACCAGGTTGAGCCCGGACGCGCGCGAACAACTGGCGGTCATGCAGCGCGACATGGCCCGCGCGCTGATCCGTCACTGGAAGGTCAACCGTGCACTCCACCAAGAGTACGGCGGGCGCATCATCTATCAACAGCTCGGCCCGGAACCGCTCGATGCCTATCGCGCCTTCCTCGACGCACAACAGACCGCGGGCGCCTTCAGTATCCACGACCCCGCCCTGGCCGAGGCGTTCTGGCGCTACTTCATCGATGAGTCGATCCACGACTTCATGCCCCCGGGCAGCGACGACGAGACGCAGGCGTTCGCCGTCCCGCCCTGGGGGCGTTGAGCCGGTGTGCGCTGATCGGTGAAGGCTCGGCCAGGCGCGACAGGGCGTCGTGATGTCCACCAGAACGGCGCCGAGCCCTCGTGCGGTCTCAGATGCGCAGCACCTCGGGCAGGCGCTTGGCCGGCCTCAGGCCGCCAGCCCCCGCCCCGGACCGAACAGCGCCCTGGCGCGCCCGACACCCCGCAGATAACGACACTCCCGCTGCGCGGCGAGCGCCGTCAGCCGCTCTGGCGCACCGATCGCGGCACCGAACCCCTTGAGCAGGAAACCCGCGTGCTCGACGAAGCGCTCCGGCGCGATGCCGAGCCGGGTGAGGATGTCGGGCAGCTCCGCCGGGATCGACCCGCGCTTGCGCGGATGCAGGGCGCGGCCGAGCGAGTCGACGAGGGTCAGATAGTCGTCGAAGGTGAAGGGGATCGACGCGGGGACCTCGGCGGGGTTGCCGAAGGGCAGTAGTGGGGCAAGGGGCAGGCGATCGAGGACGGTCTCCCAGAGGGTGGCGCTGCGGGCGTCTGGATTCGGTGAGGCGTTGCCTGCGGTCTCAGGCGATGTGGATATGTGACTGGCTGGAGAGGCGCCGTCAGCCTCGGGGGGCGTGATTGTCTTTAGCTGGGGAATCGGTCGTTGCAAGTCGGGATGGACGTCTGGTGGTGGTGGTGGTTGCTGCTCAGCAGCTGAGCCGTGCACTATGTCGAGTTGCTGTCCGGTCATCGTGCCCTCGTCGCCCGCCCGCAAGCCCGCAATCCGCGCTGCAATCCCGGTATGCGCACTCTCCTCCGGCGTCTCCGCGATCCCCGCCCGGATCGGGTTGAGATCGACATAGGCCATCACCGCCAGCAGCGCCGTCTCGTCGAGGATTGCCTGCGAACGAAAGCGCCCCTCCCAGAACCGCCCGCGTACCCCATCCTCCCGATTCGCCGCCCGCGCGATTGACTCGTTCAACACCCGCATGAACCAGGAGAGATCCGCCAGCCGCGCCCGATAGGTCGCGACCAACCCCGCGACCCCATCCAGCTCCGTCTCGGTCATCTCCGCCCGTGTCGCAGGCGACAGAAACCGTTCCACCACCATCGGCCCCCGGAACAGACACCGCCAGCGCCGCAACACCTCGGCATCCGACCACCCCGCCGCCCGATCGGCATCGACCCGCACCACCAGATGCACGTGATTGCTCATCACCGCATAGGCCGCCACATCGATCGCGAACACCCCCGCGAGCTGACGCAACCGCAACTCCACCCAGCCGCGCCGATGCTCGAAGCTCCGTCCGGTCAATCGATCGAAGCCACAGAGATAGGCCCGGCGCACGCAGCGCGTGACGACGTGATACCAGGGCGTATCGGACAAGGAGACGAGCGCGGCGCGGGGACGAGTCATGGGGCATCTCCGCTGGAGGTGTTGGGTGAAGCGTAGGAGAGCGCCTTGGGGGCGTCAACGATAAGTGGGTGTCCTTTTCAACCCTCGATCGCGAACCCTCGATCGCGAACACCCCCCCGGCGAGCTGACGCAACCGCAACTCCATCCACCCGCGCCGATGCTCGAAACTCCGCCCCGTCAGCCGATCGAAGCCGCAGAGATAGGCCCGCCGCACGCAACGCGTGACGACGTGATACCAAGGCGTATCGGACAAGGAGACGAGCGAGGCGCGGGGACGAGTCATGGGGCATCTCCGCTGGGGGTGTTGGGTGAAGCGTAGGAGAGCGCCTTGGGGGCGTCAACGGTAAGTGGGTGTCCTTTTCAACCGGGGGGCGTCAACGGTAAGTGGGTGTCCTTTTCAACCGAGTGGGTGTCCTTTTCAACCTTCACCCTTAACCTTCAACCGGGTGTCCTTTTCAACCCTTTTCAACCCTTGGACTGCATCGCTTCGATCAGCTCTGTGCCCAGCATGCCATCGAGCATCGTCTGATCAAACCCAGAACCCCGCAGACCAACGGCCTGGTCGAGCGCTTCAACGGGCGCATCGCCGAGGTGCTGGCCACCACACGCTTCGACTCCGCCCTGAGTCTGGAACAGACCATCACCCGCTACGTCCAGGTCTACAACCAGCATATCCCTCAGAAAGCGCTCGGGCACATCACTCCGATTCAAGCGCTCAAGGAGTGGGCGCAGAAACGGCCGGAGCTATTCAATAAGCGGGTTTACAATCTCAAGGGGCTTGACAAGTAAGTAAGTGGCTTGCTGGTTGAGGTTATGGTCAATGTGTAATTACAGTATTTGTAGGTATTACGGATATAACTAATAGACAGGCCATTGTGTAGTTGAATAATTGGCGGCGAACAGGATTTTTTAAAGCTTTTCTTAAGCTAGAGCCAAAAAATAGCCACGCTCCTACACAGGGAAAGGATACCGCAAAAAATGTTGAAGCTAGTATGATTGTTTGGTTGTAGAAGGTGGCTCCACCGCTGGTAAATGCCGCAACTGCTCCTATGGATACTATCCAGGCTTTCGCATTGACAAGTTGAAATAATGCGCCTTTAATGAATGAAAGAGGCTCGCTTGAATCGCTCAAGGTTGTGTCCCCTCCTGAGCGGGCGATTAACCATGCTAAGTGCAGCAAGTAGCTAACGCCAATGATTTTTATAATTAAGTACAATTCTGGATTTAAGTGAAAAATCCGGCCCAATCCTAGTCCTACGAGCAGAAGCATGGATGAAAACCCAACACATATGCCAGCTAGCAGTGGAAGGCTTCTCGTTATTCCATAATTCATGCCGGATGTCATTATTATAATATTATTAGGGCCGGGTGTTAGTGTAGAAGAAATGGCGAATAGTATTATTGCTGTTAGGTTTTCCATGTATTTTTATTTTTCCAGTCCATGGAGGTTATATGCCCGCTTGCTAAATAGCTCTGGCTGTTTCTTCGCTCACTCTTCGAGTGCTTGATTGGGAGCGATATGTCTGAGCGCTTTATGGGGGATGTGTTGGTTATAGACCTGGACGTGACGAGTGATGATCTGCTCCAGACTCGGGCGAAGTCGACGCGTGTGGTGGCCAGCACCTCGACAATGCGCACGTTGAAGCGTTCGACCAGGCCGTTGGTCTGCAGGGGGAGGGATCAGATGATGCTCGATGGCGTGCTGGCATAGACCTAATCGAAGCGATAGTGTCCGGAGCGAAACCAACCTACCCCCCCACATCCACAGCCCTAACCTCCACCCCAACCCCCAAACTCCTCACCCAAATATCCAGCCCCCGAATCCCCTCCGGCAACGCCTTCCGCGCCGCCACGGCCTCGGCCCGGGTGGGATAGAGGCTGTGGATGAGCACGTACCAGGGCTTGCCCTGGTAGGTCTCCTGGCGCCAATAGAGACGATCGGGCAGGTCCTGTTCGCGGATGAAGGCTTCCAATCCGTCGCGGGAGAAGGCGCCGAGCAGTTGGATGGCGTAGCTCGGTGCGTCGAGGGTGATGATCGGGGCGTTGTCGTCGAGCGCCGGTTGGGTGGCAGGCGTCTCGGTGGTCTCGGTTGTTGCGGCCTCGGTCGGTGCGTCCGGCACCGCCTCGTCGGCGGGAGCTGGCGCGATCGTCTCGGCCTGGACGGGCGTGGGCTCGGCGGGTTGTGTCTCGGGCTCCGCTGAGACGCTCGACGGTGCCGGGGGCTCCGGCTCCGGCTCGGGAGGCGCAGCCTCGACGGTCGTCGGGGTCGTCGCCTCGTCGGTCTCGATGACCGCCGGCAGGCTCGGCGTGACCGGGGCCGGGGGGAGGCTCTGTCGGGTCAGGCGCAGGGGCTGCTGCGTCTCGTTGAGCGCGACGCTGTCGGTGAGCGAGGCCGAGGGGCGGGCCGGGGCCGGGGGAGTGATCGCGGGCTCGGCGGTCGTCGTCGGCTCGGGCGCGGCGCGCAGCTCGCGGGCGAGCTGTTCGATGGTGACAGAGAGCGCATCGAGTTCGCGCTGGACCTGGGCGTCGGACTGAGGGGTGCCGCTCGGACGACCCTGGATCGCGGCGATGCGCTCGACACGCTCGGCGAGCGCCTGGCGTTGGGCATCGAGCTGACGGTAGGCGAGGGTGAGGGCGAGCGCGATGCCGATCAGCAGCACCACCAGGGTCGCGAACACCAGGGTGCGCCAATGCCGCAGCCGACGGTCGAGCAGGGTGCGGTGGTTGAGCAGGGCGCGCTGGAGCTGGGCGGTGGTGAGACGACGATCCTCGTCCATGTCGCCGAGCCGGTTCAGCACCGTGTCCTGCAGCTGCTTGAGATCGCGCCGCTGTTCGGCGACGCCGACGGCGAGCTTGGCGATCTGCGCGGCCTGTTGGCTGATCCGGGTCCGGGCGGCGACGTCTTCGGCGCCGGGTCTGGGGTCGGACGCCGTTGATGTGGCCTGGGCCTGGATGTCCGGCTCGGGGGTGGTGGTATTGTCCATGACGATCTGCCCCGCTACTGATCTGGGCGAGCGTGGGCCTGGGCTGTCCCGCCGTTCGAGCAGGTCGCGGGCGCCGGCCTGGGTTCGGGATAAGGCGTCGTTGGACGGGGCGCGTCTGTCGCCGTCGGCTGACCGTCCTGGGGGAAGAGTATCGGTGTCTGGTCGGTCGAGGGCAAGCGTCGGTGGAGCGGTGGTGCGTCCCTGCACCGGGCCGGGAGCGGCTGCTCCCTTGGCCTGACCGCGCAGGGTGCGCGGCCCGGCCAGCGATCAGGAGATCGAGACCAGCTCCAGGGCGAAGGTGAGGTCCTTGCCGGCGAGCGGGTGGTTACCGTCGATGGTGACCTCTTCGTCGTTGAACGCCTTGACGGTGAAGGAGACGTGCTGACCGTCGGGACCCTGGGCGTGCAGCACCATGCCCTCGTGCAGGTCGATGTCGGCGGGGATGGCCGAGCGCGGCACCTCCTGCGTCATCTCGGGACGGTACTCGCCGTAGGCCTGGGCCGGGGGGATGGTGACGGTCTTGTTCTCACCGACGCTCATGCCCTTCACGGCCTCCTCGAAGCCGGGGATGATGCCGCCAGCGCCGATGGTGAACTCGATCGGCTCGCGTCCGACCGAGCTGTCGAACTGGGTGCCGTCCTCGAGGGTGCCGGTGTAGTGGATCTTGACGGTATCGCCGAGCTTGGCTTCAGACATGGGATGGTCTCCCGGAGTTTGGGGTGCATTGCGCCGACCGGGGCAGTCCGGCAGGCGAGCGAACGGAGGTCTCGGGTCGAGGGCTGGGAGGGGGACGAATCGCGCCGTCTTGCGGTCTGCGGGAGACGCGAGACGATCGAAGGAACGGGACGCCGGCCGGGACCGGTCGCTCCACCGAGGGGATGGCGCCCCGCCGAGGCCCGAGTGGTGGACGCGGCGACGGGGCGACCCGATCGGTTGCGTTGTTCGTCGCGATCGGTCTCTCCCAGGGATCCTTCGATGACGCGAGGCTCTCTGGGCGCACTCTAGAACAGGGTGGCGGTGAGTGCAAATCGCCGCCAGCCGCCAGCCGCCAGCCGCCAGCCGCCAGTGGATTGACCGCAAAGCCACAAAGGACGCGAAGGCGAAAAGGGCGATCAGCTTTCTGCCGCCAGCCGTCAGTCCTCAGCCGCCAGTGGATTGAACCGCAAAGAGACTGTCTTGCCCGTCAACCGCCGACCATACACACCAGGCTCCCCTACAGGAGGCTGGATGCTGATCGCTGGAAGCTGATTCGAACCGCACAGACTCGAAGGGCACGAAGACGCGCAAAGAAGAAAATAGCCCCCAGCGATCAGCCACCAGCGGCCAGTGGCTGCCTGTCCTCGAGCGCTAGCGTGCTACAGCTGGGGGGCAGCAGGGCCGTCATCGAGGGCACAGATACACTGGCGGCTGGTGCTACTTCGACCGTGACCATCACCGCCACGTCTCGCTGACAGGATGGCGTACAACGCAACATCCGCGAGGCGCTCGGACACGCGCGCGGAGCTGGCCGACAGCGCCCACTGGCGACTGGAGGCTGCAAGCTGCAATCCCTTTGCGCCCTTCGAGTCTTTGCGGTTCACCCTTTCCGGCTCCCGGCGCTACCTCTAGCGCAGCCGCGCGAGGATCGCGCGGGCGCGGTTGGCGGGGACGGCGAAGCCGATGCCGACGTTGCCGCCGGCCGGGCCGATGAGGGCGGTGTTGATGCCGACCACGGCGCCGCTGAGGTCGATCAGCGGGCCGCCGGAGTTGCCGGGGTTGATCGAGGCGTCGGTCTGGATCAGCTCGCCGAAGCGGTTGTCGGCGATGCCGCTGCGCCCGACCGCGCTGACGATCCCCGAGGTCACCGTCTGGCCCAGACCGAAGGGGTTGCCGATGGCGATGACGAAGTCGCCGACCTCGAGCCGGTCGGAGTCGGCGAAGCGCAGCGCGCGCACCTCGACCGGCGGGATCCTGAGGATGGCGATGTCGGTGTCGGAGTCGGCGGCGATGCGCCGGGCGCGGAAGCTGCGCCGGTCCTTGAGGGTGACGCGGATGCTGGTGGCGCCCTGCAGCAGATGGGCGTTGGTCATCACATAGCCGCGCTCGGCGTCGACGATCACCCCGGAGCCGACGTTGCGTTGGCGCTCGATCTCGCCGGGTTCGGGCAGTGGCAGCCCGAAGCGTTCGAGAAAACCGCGGAACTCCGGGTCGCTGAGAAAGGGGTGGGCACGCGCCGAGACCTCGGCATCGACCGCGATGTTGACCACCGCCGGGGTGATCTCGCGCATCAGCGGTGCCAGCGAGGGGTAGTCGGCGCCGGCCTTGCGGTGCGGGAAACCGGCGAACTCGGGCACGGCGAGCTGGCGCTGGTCGGCGCTCTGGGGCAGGGCGCAACCACCGAGCGCCAGCAACATGGCCAGCGCCACCAGCACGACGCGGTGACGGACGATGGGGTCGAACACCTGTACCTCCCGTGATTCAGCGCGCCAACGCGCTGGCCAGCCGCTGGCGCAGGCTGCGATCGACCGGCTGCTCGACGAGCAGCGCGAAGCGCCCCCAGCCGCCATTGCGCCGGACGTAGCCGGCATAGCTGCTGACCCCGGTCAGGGTGCCGGTCTTGGCCAGCACCCGGGGGTCGTCGTCCTGGCGCGGCATCAGGTCGCGATAGGGGGTGAAGGCGTCGAGCAACTCGACGAGCTGGCGCGCGCTCAACCGGTTGGCGCGCGACAGTCCGGCGCCGTCGTCGATCACCGCGTCGCGCCAGCCGAGCCGGTCGCGCGCCAGCCGGGTCACTGCGCGCCGCGCCTCGGCCATCCCCGCCACTCCCTTGTCCTTGGGGTCGGAGAGCATGATGAACAAGCCGTTGGCGATGAAGTTGGTCGAGTACTCGAGCATCGGCGCGATCATCTCGGCGAGGGTGCGACTGTTGTGGTGTCGATAGACCAGCCGCGCACCGCGTGGCGCCCGCGCTTGACGGATCGGCCCGGTGACGCTGACACCGGCGCGTTCGAGCAGCGCCGCGAACAACTCGCCGAAGTGACGCTCGGCACGGGCGCGGTCGATCAGGTTGACGCGATGGCGACCCGGTCCCAGGTCGGCGCCCAGCGCCTGCGCGGTGGCGGTCAGCGGCGTCTGTGGTTCGCCGCTGCGCAGCCGGCCATCGGCCTCGCGTATCAGGCTCACGGTGTTGAAGTTGGCCGCGAGCGCGCTCAGCGGGGCGTCGTAGGGGTTGCTGGTGCGCGAGCGCCCGGGGATCTCGGTATCGGCGCCGAGCGCGTGAGTATCGAGCCCGAGTCCGTTGATGCGGGTGAGGCCGCGCGCGCGCAGCGCGGTGGCGATGCGCATCAGCTCCTCGGAGACCAGATAGGGATCACCGTGCCCGACGACCCAGAGGACGCCGTCGTCGTCGAGGCGGACATCGGTGTGGAAGCGATGCTCGCGCCCCCAGGTTTCGAGCGCGGCATAGGCGGTGAGCAGCTTCATCGTCGAGGCCGGCACCCGTGGCGTGGTCGCGCCCTGGGCGATCGCGGTGGTGCCGTCGGGCTCGACCAGCAGCAGGCTGGCGTGCTCCAGCCCGCGCACGGTGGCGAGCGGATCGGCACCGCGCGCCAGACCGCTCAGACACAACAGGGCCGCGCCCAGCACGAGTGCGGCGCGGCGACGGGATGAATGGAGTGCGATCATCGGACGCTCGTCGTCAGTGGCATCAGGATGCCCGGCACCGGGCCGGGCCGTCGGGCGCACAGCATAGCCCAGGCGCGGTGGATTCACCGCAAAGACGCGATGGGGGCTTCCAGCCGCCAGCCATCAGCCTCCAGTCATGAGCGGCCAGCGTCAGAGTCCGAGTGCCGACCTCCACTGGCGGCTGATCGCTGGAGGCCGGTCGCTCATAACAAGCGTCACGGCAACGGCATCGGGTCGAGATAGGCTGCGACGGTGGCCGGAGTGATTTGGTCGAGCCAGACGCGTAGGTTGGGTTGCCGGTGACAACCCAACGCATGCCTCAACGTCTGCTGATCGAGCGCCGATGTCGGGTTTCCCGTCCTCGGGCTTACCGCTTCTTCGGTGAAACGGTGGACGGAGGGGTCACTCAATCGACGCAAACTTCGCGTGCTTGGCGTCTTGGCGGTTCAAGGTCTTTGCCCCTTCCGTCACAGCAACGGCGTCGGGTCGAGATGGGCGGCGACGGTGGCCGGGGTGAACTGGTTGAGCCAGGGCACCACGCCGAGCCGGGGGGCGGCGATGGCGCGGGTGAGGGTGTCGAGGTTGGCCGCCGAGGCGGGCATCGTCGGGTCGACCTGATTGGCGACCCAGCCGACGAGCGGGCAGCCGCTGGCGCGGATCGAGTCCTGGGTGAGCAGGGCGTGGTTGATGCAACCGAGCTTGACCCCGACCACCAGCACCACCGGCAGGTCGAGCGCGCGCGGCAGGTCGCGCATCGACAGTCGGTCGCCGAGCGGGACGCGCCAGCCGCCGGCGCCCTCGACCACCACCCAGTCGGCCTCGTCGCTCAGCGCCCGATAGGCGTCGCGGATCGGCGCCAGCGCGATCTCCACCCCGGCCTCGGCGGCGGCCACGTGCGGCGCGATCGCCGGGGCGAAGGCATAGGGGTTGATCCGCGCATAGGGCTGTTCGCACCAGCCGGCGGCGGCGAGGCGCTCGGCGTCGTCGTTGCGCAGTCCGTCGGCGGTCTCGACACAGCCCGAGGCGACCGGCTTCATCCCCAGCACGCGTAGCTCGCGCGCGGCCAGCGCGGCGATCAGCCCCTGGCTGACGGCGGTCTTGCCGCAGTCGGTGTCGGTTCCGGTGACGAACAGGCCTGGCATCGGCTGGGTACTCCTTGTCTTTGAATGATGGTCAGTCGCGCCCGCCGAGCTGGCGGCGGAGCTGTTCGAGCGGCACCGCGACGGCGCCGTCGGCGGTGCTCGATTGTTGCGTCTGTTCGGGCGCCCAGGCGTGGCCGTAGAGCACCTCGTAGGTCGCCGGCAGACGGCCGTCGTCGCGTCGTTCGCGCTCATAGGCGGCGGCGAGGGCGGCCAGCCGCGCCCGTCCGGTCAGGCCGCGCGGGCGGTCCCGGCTGGCGTTGCGCGCGCCGATCGCCTTGAGGTCGTGCATCAGCTCGGTGGTGGTGGGATAGGTCAGGGTCAGTCGTTCGGCGTCCATCACCGGGTCGGCGAGGCGGGCGCGAACCAGCGCATCGCCGATCTCGTGCATGTCGGTGAAGGGGCTGACGTGGGCGTGACCGTCGACCTCGGCCCAGGCCGCGCGCAGCTCGCGCAGGGTGTCGGGACCGAAGGTGGTGAACTGCAGCAGACCGCCGGGGCGGAGGATGCGCAGACACTCGCCGAAGGTGTGTTCGAGGTCGTTGCACCACTGGATGGTGGCGCTCGACAGGATCAGGTCGAACGAGTCATCGGCCAGCGGCAGCGACTCGGCGTCGGCGCAGACGCACAGCGGACGGCGCCACCAGCGCCCGCGCCGGCGCGTCTGCTGCAGCATCGGCTGGGCGAAGTCGAGCGCCACCACCTCGGCGCGCTTGTAGCGTTGCTGCAGCGCGGCGGTGCAGTAGCCGGTGCCGGCGCCGAGGTCGAGGATACGACGCGGCTGGAGACGGATGTAGTCGAGCCGCTCGAGCAGGCGGTCGGCGATCTCGCGCTGCAGCACCGCCGCGGCGTCGTAGCCGGGCGCGGCGCGCGCGAAGCTGGCGCGGGCGCGGCGCTTGTCGATCGGCGCCAGCCGTGGGTCGGGCGTCGACATCAGCCCAGCGCCTCGGCGACGAAGCCCTCGATCGCCGTCAGGGTCTCGCGTCGGTGCGAGATGTGCGGCGCGTGCGCGGCGCCGGCGATCACCTGGGTGCGGGCGCCGGGCATGATCAGCTCGATGCGCTCGGCCACCGCCGCCGGCACCAGGGCGTCGTGACTGCCGAACAGCCACAGCGCCGGACAGGCGATGTCGGGGAGCTGGCCGCGCAGGTCCTCGTCGCGCAGCAGGTCGAGTCCGTCGGCGAGTGCGCGCGGGTCGGGCTCGGGGCGCGTGGTGAGCTCCTGGCGCAGGGTGCGCAGGGTCTCGCGCGCGGCGTCGCTGCCGCGCACCTGGAGCGCGAGGAAGCGCGAGAGGGTGCCGCTGGGGTCGTCGAGCAGCCCCTGGTGGAACTGACCGAGGGTCTCCTCGGCCATCGCCGGGCGCCAGTCGGCGGCCTGGACGAAGCGCGGCGTGGCGGTGAGCTGGATCAGTCCGCGCACCCGCTTGGGGGCGCGCAGCGCGGCGGCCTGGGCGACCAGTCCGCCGAGCGACCAGCCGAGCCACACCGCCTCCTCGGGGGCGGCCTCGAGGCAGGCGTCGGCCCAGGCCCAGAGGTCGGCGCGGGCGGGCGTCCGGGCGCCGTGGCCGGGGAGTTCGATGGTCTGGATCGGCAGGCCGCCGAGCTGTGGCGGCAGGCCGTCCCAGACGGCGGCGTTCATGCCCCAGCCGTGGAGCAGTACCAGCGGCAGGGACGGGTTGGATCCGGTGGACACGCGGGTCTCCTTACGATGCAGTGGGGTCAGTCCGCGCGATCGGCGCGGGGCAGCTCGGCGAGCGCCGCGAGCAGCCGGTCGACGTCGGACTCGGTATGGGCGGCCGAGAGGGTGATGCGCAGTCGCGCGCTGCCCTCGGGTACGGTCGGCGGACGGATGGCGCCGACCAGGATGCCGCGTTCTTCGAGCGCCCGGCTCCAGGCCAGGGCGCGCGCGGCGCTGCCGGCGACCAGCGGCTGGATCGGGGTGGCGCTCGCCATCAGTTCGAGACCGAGCCGGGTCGCGCCGTCGCGCAGCCGAATGATCAGCGCCTGCAGGTGCTCGCGGCGCCAGGTCTCGCGCTCGGCCAGACGCAGGCTGACCCGGGTGGCCTCGGCCAGCGCCGGCGGCGTGGCGGTGGTGTAGATATAGCTGCGGGCGCGCTGGATCAGGGTCTCGATCAGCACCGCCGGGCCGGCGACGAAGGCGCCGGAGACGCCGAGCGCCTTGCCCAGGGTGCCCATCAGGATGGGTGCCGCGTCCTGGTCGAGCCCGAAGTGCGCGAGCGAGCCGCGCCCGCCGGGACCGAGCACGCCGAGACCGTGGGCGTCGTCGACCATCAGCCAGGCGTCGGCGCGCCGCGCCTGCTCGGCGAGCGCGGGCAGCGGGGCGAGGTCGCCGTCCATGCTGAACACGCCGTCGGTGATCACCAGCCGGGTTTCCGGGTGACGCTCGAGCTGCTCGGCGAGGGCGGTGGCGTCGGCATGGGCGTAACGGCGCAGGGTGGCGCGCGAGAGCTGGGCGGCGTCGAGCAGCGAGGCGTGGTTGAGCTTGTCCTGGAGCAGGGTGTCGCGACGCCCGGCGAGGGCGCTGATCACCCCGAGATTGGCCATGTAGCCGGTGGAGAAGAGCAGCGCGCGCTCGCGTCCGGTAAAGGCGGCAAGCTCCTCCTCCAGCGCCTCGTGCGCGGCGCTGTGGCCGTTGACCAGGTGCGCCGCGCCACTGCCCACGCCCCAGCGCTCGGCACCGCGTTGCAGCGCGGCGATCACCTCGGGGTGGTTGGCCAGCCCGAGATAGTCGTTGCTGCAGAAGCTCAGCAGCTCGCGCCCGTCGATGCGGGCGCGTGGCTGCTGCGGACCCTGCTGGACGCGGCGTCGGCGATAGAGATCGGCATCACGCAGCCGCTCGAGCTCGGGGACGAGGACATCGAGGCTCATGCGTCGCTCGGCAGCATCTCTTCGAGTTTGACGTGACGCTTGCAGGCGCCGGGCTCCTCGCGCTCGCCGTGGTCCTCGACGAAGTGCATGTCGAGCCGCGCGAACAGGTCGCGGTCGCGGCTGGTGCCGGCGTTCTTGGTGGTGAGCAGGTGATCGCCGTAGAAGATCGAGTCGGCCCCGGCGAGGTAGCACAGCGACTGCATCTCGTCGCTCATGTCGTGACGCCCGGCGGAGAGCCGGATGTGCGAGGCCGGCATCACCAGCCGGGTGGTGGCGACGACGCGGATGAACTCGAACGGGTCGATGGCGTCGCGCCCGAACAGCGGCGTGCCCTCGACCTGCACCAGCATGTTGATCGGCACCGACTCGGGGTGGGCCGGCAGGGTGGCGAGCTGCTGCAGCATCGAGGCGCGGTCGCGGCGCGACTCGCCCATGCCGAGGATGCCGCCGCTGCAGGTCTTGAGGCCGACCTCGCGGACGTGCTTGAGGGTCTCGAGCCGGTCCTGATAGGTGCGGGTGGTGATCACCTGGCCGTAGAACTCGGGCGAGGTGTCGAGGTTGTGGTTGTAGTAGTCCAGCCCGGCGTCCTTGAGGGTGCGCGCCTGCTCGGCGTCGAGCATGCCGAGGGTGACGCAGGTCTCGAGCCCGAGGTCGTGAACCCCCTTGATCATCGCGATGACGTGCTCGAGGTTGTTGGCGGTGGGGTTGCGCCAGGCCGCGCCCATGCAGAAGCGCGTCGCACCCTGATCGCGCGCGGCGCGCGCGGCGGCGAGCACGGTCTCGAGTTCGAGCAGCCGTTCGCGCTCCAGCCCGGTGTGGTTCTTCGAGCTCTGCGAGCAGTAGCCGCAGTCCTCGGGGCAGGCGCCGGTCTTGATGTTGAGCAGGGTGCTGACGTGGATCCGGTGCGGGTTGAAGCGGGCGCGATGGGCGCACTGGGCCTCGAACATCAGATCGTTGAACGGCTGCTCGAGGACGGCGAGGACCTCGTCGACGGTCCAGTCGGTGCGGATCGGGGGCGCTTGCAGGGTGGCTGACATGGGAGGGTCCGGATGGCTGACAAAATCCACCAGATGCTATCGGTTTTTCGCTTCTTGTCAACTTTCGCGAGGCTTCAAGGTTTACCGCGCGTCGTCCGGGGCGGAGCGCGATGACGCTGCTGGGGCGTCTGATCGAGGGGCTCTATCCGCCGACCTGCGTGCTCTGTGGCGCGCCCGGCGAGTCCGGGTTCGATCTCTGCGCCGGCTGTCGCGCCGAGCTGCCGGTCAACCACCATTGCTGCGCCCGCTGTGCCCAGCCCTTCGATACCGACCTCGGTGCCGGGCGCTGGTGCGGGCGCTGCGTGGCGCGCCCGCCGCCCTTCGTTCGCTGTCATGCGCCGCTGCGCTATCAGGGGCTGGTGCCGGGGCTGATCGCCGATCTCAAGTTCCACGCCCGACTCGATCGCGCGGTGCTGCTCGGGCGGCTGCTCGCCGAGACGCGCGCGGCGCTCGCGCCGCCGTTGCCCGAGCTGCTGGTGCCGGTGCCGCTGCACCCGGCGCGCCAGCGCGCACGCGGCTACAACCAGGCGCTGGAGCTGGCGCGGGTGGCCGGCGTCGCGCTCGACGTGGCGGTCGCCCCCGGGCTCTGTCTGCGGGTGCGCGCGACCCCGCCGCAGGTCGGCCAGCAGCGCCGCGCGCGCCAGCGCAACATCGGCCCGGGCGCCTTCACCTTGGCCCGGGCACTGCCCGCCAGGCGTCTGGCGATCGTCGACGATGTGATGACCACCGGTGCCACGGTGAGCGCGCTGGCGCGGGTGCTGACGCGCGCCGGGGCGTGCGAGATCGAGGTCTGGGTGGTGGCGCGCACGCCCTGATCGCGCCCTCTCAGCGCCGCGGGCGGCGTGTCGGGCGCGGGATGATCCTGACCGTCTTCACCCCGTTGTCGGCGGTCTGGATGATCTCCATCGGGTGCCCCGAGAGCTTGAGGCTGGTGCCGGGTTCGGGGATGGTCTCGAGGTACTCGAGGATCAGCCCGTTGAGGGTCTTGGGCCCGTCGGTCGGCAACTCCCAGCGCAGCACGCGGTTGAGTTCGCGCAGCCCGATGCCGCAGTCGATCAGCAGCGAGCCGTCCTCGGCTGGCTGGATCTCGGAGATGCTGTCGGAGGGGTCGGTGGTGAACTCGCCGACGATCTCCTCGAGCAGGTCGGCGAGGGTGATCAGCCCCTGGAAGTCGCCGTACTCGTCGACCACCAGGCCGACGCGCTGCTTGGTGTGCTGGAAGTTCAACAGCTGCTGGTAGAGCGGGGTGCCCTCGGGGACGAAGTAGGGCTGGCGCGCGATCGCCCGCAGGTGCTCCTTGCCGAGCCCCTTCTCGAGCAGGGCGTGGAGCGCATTGCGGGCGTGGAAGACGCCGATGACGTTGTCGATGCCGCCGTCGTAGAGCGGCAGGCGGGTGTAATTGGTATTGCGCACCGCCTGGATGATCTCTTCCGCGCTGTCCTGGATGTCGATGCCGTCGACCTCGTTGCGCGGGATCATGATGTCCTCGACGGTGGCGCGTTCGAGGTCGAGGATGCCGAGCAGCATCGAGCGGCTGCGCTCGGGGATCATCGCCCCGGCCTCGCTGACCACGGTGCGCAGCTCCTCGCGGCTGAGCGCGGTGCCCTGACCGCCGTCCTCGGGGGCGATGCCCATCAGTCGCAATAGCCCGTTGGTGAACAGGTTGACCAGCCACACCACCGGATAGAGCAGCTTGAGCAAGGGGCCGTAGACATAGGCGGCGGGGAAGGCGAGGCGCTCGGGATGGAGGGTCGCGTAGGTCTTGGGGGTGACCTCGGCGAAGATCAGGATCACCAGGGTGAGCAGCCCGGCGGCGATGCCGATGGCCGCCTCGCCGCCGAGTCGGATGGCGATCACCGTGGCCAGCGAGGAGGCCATGATGTTGACGAAGTTGTTGCCGAGCAGGATCAGCCCGATCAGCCGATCGGGACGATCGAGCAGCTTGCGCGCACGCCGCGCCCCGCGGTTGCCCTGATCGGCCTGGTGACGCAGACGGTAGCGGTTGAGGGTGAGCAGCGCGGTCTCCGAACCCGAGAAGAAGGCCGACAGCAGGATGAGCAGGAAGAGGATCAGGAACAGGCCGGGCAGGGGAAAATCGTTCACGTTGGGTTACCGATGGTCGGTGAGCAGTGGTGGCTGGGGCGCTGCGATGGATCGGGGATCGGGCGGTGCAGGGTGTACGCCTGGGCGTGTCGGGGCGGCGCTGGGCATCCCGGCGCCGGCGGTGGATTCTAACGTAAAGCCGCGCTGGTCGCCTTTCCAGCCGCCGGATATCAGCCGCCAGCCGCCGGTGGCGCCACCCTCAAAGGCTGACGTCTGGAACGTACGCCAGGGCTGACGGCAAGCGATGCCCTCATCGAGGGCGCACCCGCGCTGGTTGCCGGCGGTTTGAATCCCTTTGTGCACTTTGCGTCTTTGTGGTTCAAACTCCCGCTGGCCGCTGGCCGCTGGCCGCTGGCCGCTGGCCGCTGGCCGCTGGCCGCTGGCCGCTGGCCGCTGGCCGCTGGCCGCTGGCCGCTGGCCCTGTGTCCTTGCGGTTCCTCCCGTGTCGGGCATAATTCAGCGCTTTTTGCCGGGGAAGCCAATGTTCAAGAACGCCAGACTCTATCGCCTCGAACAGCCCGTCCGCATCGACGGACAGGAACTCGAGGCCCAGCTCGACGGGCGCAGGTTCCGTCCCTGCGGTCCGCTCGAGACCGCGACCATGGGCTGGAGCGCGCCGCTCGGCGAGGACGGCGGGGCGCTGGTCCATCCCCTCGAGGGCTGCCTGCTGATCTGCGCGCGCAAGCAGGAGCGTCTGCTGCCGACGGCGGCGGTGAAGGAGGCGCTGGAGGAGCGTATCGGCGAGATCGAGGCCGGCGAGTCGCGTGAGGTCGGTCGCACCGAGCGGCGCCGTCTGCGCGAGCAGATCGTCGACGAGATGCTGCCGCGCGCCTTCACCCGCTCGCGTCGCACCCGCGCCTATATCGACACCGAGAGCGGCTGGATGGTGATCGACGCGGCCAGCGAGAAGCAGGCCGAGGAGGTCGTCTCGCTGCTGCGCGAGACCCTGGGCAGCCTGCCGGCGCTGCTGCCGGCGCCGGCCGAGCACCCCGCCGAGGTGCTCTCGCGCTGGCTGCTCGAGGACAGCGCCCCGGCCGACTTCGTCGCCGGTGACGCCTGCGAGCTGCGCGACGCCGAGGAGAAGAGCGGGGTGGTGCGGATCAGCGGCGGTGATCTCACCAGCGACGAGGTGCTCGCCCATCTGCGCGCCGGCAAGCGCGCGGTGAAGCTCGCGCTGACCTGGGACGAGCGCTTCAGCTTCACCCTTGCCGACGATCTGTCGCTGAAGCGGCTGCGCATGGCCGAGGAGCTGCTCGACACCCTCGACGACGAGATCGAGGACCCGGCGGTGCGCTTCGAGACCGAGTTCGCGCTGTTCGCGCTGCAGCTGCGCAACCTGCTCGCGCGGCTCGAGACGGTGTTCGGGCTCGCCGAGGCGCGCGCCGGCATCTGAGCCGTCGACGCCGGGCGTCTTCGCCCGGCGTCCTCCTCCCCACCGGCCCGCCCTCGGCGCGGGCCGATGTCCCCTCACACCCGATAGAAATCGCGATACCAGTCGACGAAGCGCGCCACGCCGTCGGCCACCGAGGTATTCGGCTGGTAGCCGGTGTCGCGCACCAGATCGGCGACGTCGGCATAGGTGTCGGGCACGTCGCCGGGCTGCAGCGGCAGCAGGTTCTTCTCGGCCTCGCGCCCGAGGCAGCGTTCGAGCACCGCGATGTACTCCATCAACTCCACCGGATTGTTGTTGCCGATGTTGTAGATGCGGTAGGGCGCGGCGCTGGAGGCTGCGTCTGGGGCCGCGCCGCTCCACGCGGGATTGCCCGCGGGGACGCGGTCGAGCACCCGGATCACGCCCTCGACGATGTCGTCGATGAAGGTGAAGTCGCGACGGTGCTTGCCGTAGTTGAAGACGTCGATCGGCTCGCCGGCGAGGATCGCGCGGGTGAACTTGAACAGCGCCATGTCGGGCCGGCCCCAGGGACCGTAGACGGTGAAGAAGCGCAGCCCGGTGGTCGGCAGCCGGTAGAGATGGCTGTAGGTGTGGGCCATCAGCTCGTTGGCCTTCTTGCTCGCCGCGTAGAGGCTGACCGGGTGGTCGACGTTGTGATGCACCGAGAAGGGCATCTCGGTGTTGGCGCCGTAGACCGAGCTGCTCGAGGCGTAGACCAGGTGCTCGACGCCGTGATGGCGACAGCCCTCGAGGATGTTGGCGAAGCCGACGAGGTTGGTGTTGACGTAGGCCATCGGGTTCTCGATCGAGTAGCGCACCCCGGCCTGGGCGGCGAGATTGACCACCCGGTCGGGGCGATGCTCGGCGAAGGCGGCATGGAGCGCCGCGCCGTCCTCGATGTCGATGCGCAGGTCGTGGAAGCGCGGATGGTCCTGGGTGCGCGCCAGTCGGGCGCGCTTGAGGTTGACGTCGTAGTAGTCGTTGAGGTTGTCGACGCCGATCACCTCGTCGCCGCGCTCGAGCAGACGCAGCGACAGGGCCGAGCCGATGAAACCGGCGCTGCCGGTGACCATGACTTTCATAGTGTTCTCGCTCCAGGGCGCGCCCGGGGTGGGCGCGCCGGGTCGGGGGGATGGGGGCGTGTGCCCGGCCCGGGCGGGCGCGGGCTCAGAGCCGGCCGTCGACCTGATCGCGCGGCAGCAGCTGCTTGACGTCGTAGAGCACGGCGCCGGGCTTGCCGTAGGCGCGGATGCGCTCGGCCCCGAGCGCGGCGTACTGGCGATGGGCGACGGCGAGCACCACGGCGTCGTAGACGCCCGCGGCCGGGTCGTCGACCAGGGTGATGCCGTACTCGGCCTCGGCCGCGGCGCTGTCGGCCCAGGGGTCGTGGACGTCGCAGGCGATGCCATAGTCGGCCAGCTCGGCGAGGATGTCGACCACCCGGGTGTTGCGCAGGTCGGGACAATTCTCCTTGAAGGTCAGTCCCAGCACCAGCACCCGCGGCGCCTCGCCGAGTCCGCCGCGTCGTGCCATCAGCTTGATCACCTGACCGGCGACATAGGCGCCCATGCTGTCGTTGAGCCGCCGCCCGGCGAGGATGATCTCGGGGTTGTGGCCGATCTGTTGCGCCTTGTGGGTGAGGTAGTAGGGGTCGACGCCGATGCAGTGACCGCCGACCAGGCCGGGGCGGAAGGGCAGGAAGTTCCACTTGCTGCCGGCGGCCTCGAGCACCTCCTGGGTGTCGATGCCGAGCTTGCCGAAGATCAGCGCCAGCTCGTTGATCAGTGCGATGTTGAGATCGCGCTGGGTGTTCTCGATGACCTTGGCCGCCTCGGCCACGCGGATGCTGCTGGCGCGGTGGGTGCCGGCGGTGATGATCGAGGCGTAGAGCGCATCGACGAAGTCGGCCACCTCGGGGGTCGAGCCCGAGGTCACCTTCTTGATCGTCGGCAGCCGATGTTCCTTGTCGCCGGGGTTGATGCGCTCGGGGCTGTAGCCGGCGAAGAAGTCCTGGTTGTAGGTCAGCCCCGAGATCCGCTCGATGATCGGTACGCACACCTCCTCGGTGGCGCCGGGGTAGACGGTCGATTCGTAGACCACCACGGTGCCGGGGCGGATGATCTCGCCGATGGCGCGGCTGGCCGATTCCAGCGGGCCGAGGTCGGGCTGTTTGTGCTCGTTGATCGGGGTCGGCACGGTGACCACCAGCACCCGGCACTCGGCCAGGTCGGCGGCCTGTTCGGTGTAGCTCAGTCGCCTCACCGCGCGCAGCTCCTCGGGCTCGACCTCGAGCGAGCTGTCGCGCCCGGCGCGCAGCTCGGCGATGCGTGCCGCGGCGATGTCGAAGCCGACGGTGTCGTAGCGCTTGCCGAACTCGACGGCCAGCGGCAGGCCGACGTAACCCAGTCCGATGATGCCAATACGCAGGTCTTGCAGGTCCGAATCGAAGGTCACGGCAGGAAGCTCCTTCTTGGGTCAGTGAGAGAAAGCGGACGTCGGCCGGGCCGTCTTGGGCACGGATCGTTGCATGTTAGCAGCCCGTTGTGGGGTGGCGCGACGGTGTTCGATGGCCGCTTCAGCCGTCGGCGCTGCCGCCTCGGGCGAGCAGTGCTGCGCCGAAGGCCGCTTCCTGACGCAAGGCGCGGAGCACGGTGCAGTCGAGCAGGCGTGCGCGCATCCGCGTCCAGGTAGGGTTGTGCGCGCCGCCGCCGATGCTGAGCACGTGGCGTGGCCGTGGTGCGCCGAGCTCGGCGAGCCGGGCATAGCCCTCGGCCTCGATCCGGGCGATGCCCTCGAGCAGGCCGTGGAGGCGGCGTACCGGGTCGCCGGGGTGAGGGTCGAGCCGTGGCGCGAGATGCGGGTCGGGGTGCGGGAAGCGCTCGCCGATCCCCGGCAGCGGGTAGTAGTCGAGCCCCGAGTCGCGCTCGGGGTCGATGCGTGCGCTGAGCGTGACGAGGGCGTCATCGTCGAACTCGCGGCGCAGCACCCCGGCGCCGCTGTTGGAGCCGCCGCCGACCAGCCAGTGCGCGCCGTAGCGGTGGCTGTAGACGCCGTAGTCGGGGGCCTCGATGCGCTGCGGCGAGAGCACCTTCACCACCAGGGTGGTGCCGAGGCTGGTGAGCGCCTCGCCCGGTCGCGCGAGTCCGGCGGCGAGCGCCGCGGCGGTGCTGTCGGTGGTGCCGGCGACCACCCGGGTGGTCGGGGGCAATCCGGTGATGGCGGCCACCGCCGGGGCGAGTGGTGCGATCCGGGTGCCGGGGGCGAGCACCTGCGGCAGCCGCGCGCCGGGTGGCAGCAGTGCGCCGACCCACTCGGGCCAGCCCGCGCGCTCGGGGTCGTGACCGAGCTTGAGGGCGTTGTGCCAATCGCTCGCGGCCAGCACGCCGGTCAGTCGGGCGGTGAGCCAGTCGGCCTGATGCAGCGCCCAGAACGGACCTGCGGGGGCGAGCCGGTCATGGAGCGCGAGCAGCTTGGCCAGCCCCGAGCCGGGGCCGCGCGCGGCGCTGCTCGTCGGCGCGCTGGCGGCGATGCGTGCGGCGGCCTGGTGGGCGCTCTGGTCGTCGTACATCAGCGCCGGGCCGAGCGGATCGCCGGCGGTATCGGCGAGCAACAATGTGGGGGAGGTGGCGGCCACGGCGAGCGCCGCGGGGCGATGATCGGGGAGTGCGGCGACCAGCGCGCGCAGCACCTCGGTGAGCGCCTGCCACCAGTCCTCGGGGTTCTGTTCGACCCGACCGGGGGCCGGTCGGGTCGAGTCGGGGAGTGCGGTGCGGGTCTCGGCGAGCGGCTCGGCGGCGGCGTTGATCGCTACCGCCCGACACCCGGAGGTGCCGAGATCGAGCCCGATGAAGGCCGCTTCCCCGCGCATCGGTCTCAGGGCAGCTGCACCTGGGGCTGGGGCTGCCAGTCGGCGGCACGATGCTCGGCGACCACCGTGGTGTAGATGCCGCCGCGCACGTTGAAGTCCGCGGTCAGACGCATGAAGCGCGGCTCGGTGGCCGCCACCAGGTCGCCGAGGATGCGATTGGTCACCGCCTCGTGGAAGGCGCCCTCGTCGCGATAGGACCAGACATAGTTCTTCAGCGCCTTGAGTTCGACACAGCGCGCCTCGGGGATGTACTCGAGGGTGAGTTCGGCGAAGTCCGGCTGGCCGGTCTTGGGGCACAGACAGGTGAACTCGGGCACGCGGATGCGGATGGTGTAGTCGCGCTCGGGCTGGGGGTTGGGGAAGGTCTCGAGCGAACGGCTCGGGGCGCTTGGCATTTCTCGGTATCTCCTGATTTGAAGCAGGCCGCGGGTGGCGGCCGGGGCGCAAGTTTACGCGTTGCGCCGGTGCAAGGCGATGGTTCAGCGGTGCTCGGTCGGCTCGGGCTCGTGGTGCGTCGCCTCGCCGGCGGCGTCGATGCTGTAGCGCTGACTGTAGCGCACGATGAGGATGGCGATGCTCACCAAGAGGATGGCGCCGCCCTCGTAGAGCAGGTTCTCGGGGGCGATGTTCTTGCCCTGGAGCACGATCAGCCGCGACAGCGCGGTCACGGCGATGAACATCGGGTAGGTGAAGGGCACGGCGTGACGCACGAAATAGACGTGGGTCATCGCCATGATCTCGATATAGATGAACATCAGCAGCAGGTCTTCGAGGCGCACCTCGCGATGCTCGCCGATGCCCCAGACCAGCTGCGCGATGCCCATCAGCGCGAGCACGCCGACGCCGGTGAGCACCAGCTTCTCGGTGAAGCGGAACAGGGTCGAGAGCAGGGCGTTGAGTCGCTGTTCCAGGCGCATGTCGGCTCCTCCCTTCGACTGGACGTTGGGCCCCGTGACGATCGGGGGGCGGTTCGTCCAAGGATAGTCAGCCGTCGTGAGATATGAGATTTTGGGATCTGGGTCCTGCACGTGAGCAGAATCGAGTGTAGAGTTGGGCGCTAGCCCGAGTTTCTGTATGCCCCGGGGTGTCGAGCGCGATGCGCCGGGGCATGTCGCGAGTTCCAAGTGACAGACGTTCCCGCCGCCGTATCCCCGTCATGCTCGCCGCCTGCCCGACTCGGCACGCTGATCCGCGAGTTGCAGTCCCTTCCGCCGCTTCCCGAGCAGGCGCAGGTGCTGCTCGCCGAGTTGGTCGACCCCGAGCTCGATGTCAATCGTGTGCTCGAGCTGATCGAGCGTAGCCCGCCGATCGCCGCGCGGCTGCTCGGGATCGCCCGCTCGGCCTTCTTCGCCGGTCCCATCCCGGCGCGCGATCTCGGCGATGCGGTGATCCGGGTGCTGGGCTTGCGCCTGGTGCGCGACCTCAGCATCAGTCTGCTGCTGAGCGCGCCCTTCGAGCGCGATCGCTGTCCGGCATTCGACCCCGGGCGCTACTGGCGTCGGGCGATGCTCACCGCGACGCTCGCCGAGGCGCTCGCGGCCAAGGTGCCGGGCGATCGCGAGGAGACCCTCGCCGGGGTCTATCTCGCCGGTCTGTTGCACAACCTCGGGCTGCTGGTGCTGGTGCACCTGACGCCGGAGGTCATGGACGAGGTCTTCATCGCCGCCGCCGACGACCCCGAGCGAGGGGTCGCCGAGTTGACCCGACAACGGCTGGGACTCGATCACTGCCTGGCGGGGGCCGCGCTGGCGCGCGCCTGGCAGCTGCCGCCGGGGCTCGCCGTGACCATGGCGCGACACGGCGAGCCGGACTATGACGGTGGGTACTGGCGGCTGGTGCAGCTGGTGGGCTTTGCCGAGCGCTTCGCGACGTTGGCCGAGCGTCATCCGGAGACGGCCGGGGATCTGGACCTGGCGCCGCCTGCGGCGTTGGGGGTCGAGGCCGATGAATGGCGGCGGACCGCTTCGCGCTGGTGCGCCCGGATCGGGCATCTGTGCGAGATGGCGGATGCCTTCAGCTAGAGGTTGACATGGATATCTTCCAACCCAGTGCAATGGACGCCGGTGGGGACTCCGGCATTCTTTCCCTGATCGAATCCCTGAGCATGCTGCGCAGTCTGGTGGTGCCGGACGCCACGGCGCTCGACGAACCCGAGCTGTGCGCGCACGCCGCCCGCGCCTGTGTCACGCATCGCGACCTCGAGTGCTGCGCCCTCTATCTCCAGCACGACCGCGCGCTGGTCTGCACCGCCCATGTCCGCCGCGACCCCGATGACGCCGATGCGCCCGGCGCGGCGCTCGACGAGCTGGCCGCGCGCGTCATCGCCGACGGCGAGATCCTGCGCGGCGCCAGCGAGGTCCACGGTTCGCTGCTGGCCGCACCGCTCGCCGCGGCGGGACGGGTGCAGGGCGTGCTGGTGGTCGGTCATCCTGCCGCCGGGCGTTATTCGCGCTGGCACGAGCGCCTGTTGCAACTGGTCTGCGACGTGTTGACGCAGACCCTCGAGCACGGGCGGCTGGTGCGTGGCCAGCGTGAGGCCATCGCCGAGCGCAGCCGCGCGCTCAGTCACTGCGACGCCTCGCTCGATGCCGAGCGCCGTCGGCGCTCGGCGGCCGAGTCGGCGCTGGTGCGCGAGTCGCGGCTGCGCGATCGGCTGGCGCGACTCGACACGCTCACCGGGCTGCTCAATCGCGCCGCCTTCGAGTCAGAGTTGGCGCGGGCGCTGGGGCGGGTTGCGCCCGGCGCCGGGGGGCGGGCGCTGATCCATGTCGATATCGATCGCTTCCGGGTGATCAACGACGCCGCCGGTCAGGCCGCCGGCGATCAGCTGATCCGGGTGCTCGCCGAGCTGCTGCGCGAGCATTTCGCCGGGGCGAGCCTGCTCGGACGGCTCGGTAACGACGAGTTCGGCATCCTGCTCGAGGGCAGGGCGGCCGACCGGGTCGAGACCCTGGCCGAGTCGCTGTGCGATGCGGTCGACGACTTCCAGTTCAGCTTTCGCGGCTATCGCTTCGTCATCAGCCTGAGTATCGGCGTGGCCGAGTATCGTGACGGCGACTCGGGCGAGCAGCTGCTGCGCAAGGCCTATTCGGCCTGTCTCTCGACCCAGGAGGTCGGCGGCGGCAACGTCCGGCTGTATCGCGAGCACGACGGCAAGCTCAAGCGGCGCAACAACGAGGCGCACGCGCTGTCGCGGCTGGTGCGGGCGCTCGAGGAGGACCGCCTGGAGCTGTTCTCGCAGCCGATCGTGGCCAACGCCAGGGCGCCGCATGCCGCCGCCGAGCCGATCAACTACGAGATCCTGCTGCGACTCAAGGGAGAGGATGGCGATCTGATCTCGCCGGGGCAGTTCCTGCCGATCGCCGAACGCTACGGGCTGTCGGTGAAGCTCGATCGCTGGGTGGTGCGCTCGGTCCTGCAGACGCTCGCCGAACATGCCGAGCGCTTCGATCGCTTCGGCTATGTCACCATCAACCTCTCCGGTCACTCGCTCGGCAGTCGCGGCTTCCTCGACTATGTGCTCGAGCAGCTTCGCCACTTCGACACCACGCCGGGCAAGATCTGCTTCGAGGTCACCGAGACCGTGGCCATCTCCGACCTGCAGGCCGCACGTCGTTTCATCGCCGGGCTCAAGTCGCGCGGTTGTCGCTTCGCGCTCGACGACTTCGGCAGCGGCTATGCCTCCTATCTCTATCTGCGCGACCTCGAGGTCGACTTCCTCAAGATCGACGGCGAGTTCGTCCAGGGCATCGCCACCGACTCGGCCAACCTTGCGCTGATCCGCTCGATCAACGACATCGGCAAGATCCTCGGCAAGCGCACCATCGCCGAGCACGTCGAGAACGACGCCACCCTGGCGCTGCTCGAGGAGATCGGCATCGACTTCGTTCAGGGTTACTTCATCGGCCGTCCCGAGCCGCTGCGCAACATCCTCGAGCCCGAGCGGTCTCATTGAGCTGTTGGTGACGCGGCCATAGCGCCGTGTCGGCGGCATCGTCAACGAGATTTGACATCCACCGCGAGTTCATGGTTTTTCTGCCGCGATGCCGATCGCCGGTCCAGGGCGAGCGGACGCGGCGCGGGGTGTCGTCATCGCATCGTCGATGCCCTTTCTTATCAATGGCTTGAGGTCGCTCTGCACGGCTGTGCCGGGGACGGCAGGGATGGCTCGAGGTGTGGGTGGTGGCTCCCTTCGGGGGGAGCAGGCGCACACGCGACGAATTCCTTCGCGCCCCGGTCACGGGTCTCGCCGGAGCCGCCAGGTCAAGCACTGTGGAGTTAGCACATGGCGCGTATCGTCATTCTCGGGGCAGGGATTTCTGGGCACACGGTCGCCAGATATCTCGGCAAGTGGGTCAAGGGCAAGCACCAGGTCGTGGTGGTCTCGCCCAACGCCAAATGGAACTGGATCCCTTCCAACATCTGGGTCGGGATCGGTGAGATGACCGAGCGACAGGTCACCTTCGAGCTGGCCCCGGTCTACAAGAAGCTCAAGATCGACTTCCGTCAGGCCAAGGCGCTCTCGATCCACCCCGAGGGCGGGGAGGCGGGCGAGCGGCCCTATGTCAGCATCGAGTACACCGACCCGGCGCGGCTCGGGCAGACCGACACGCTCGACTACGACTTCCTGGTCAACGCCACCGGTCCCAGGCTCAACTTCGGCGCCACCCCCGGGCTCGGACCGGAGGGCGGCTACACCACCTCGGTGTGCACCGCGAGCCATGCCCTCGAGGCCAACGCCCAGTTGCAGGAGGCGATCGCGGCGATGCAGCAGGGCGAGCGCCGCACCTTCGTGGTCGGCACCGGGCATGGCATGTGCACCTGCCAGGGCGCGGCCTTCGAGTACATCTACAACATCGACCAATGCCTGCGCGACGCCGGGGTGCGCCAGCTCGGTCGGCTGGTGTGGATCAGCAACGAGTACGAGCTCGGTGACTTCGGCATGGGCGGGGTGCACATCACCCGCGGCGGCTATGTCACCAACGGCAAGACCTTCGCCGAGTCGCTGATGGCCGAGCGCGGAGTGGAGTGGATCACCCGCGCCCATGTCTACAAGGTCGAGCCCAAGGTGATCCACTACGAGCTGCTCGACGGCAGCCATGGCGAGTTGCCGTTTGATTTCGCGATGCTCATCCCGCCCTTCGCCGGGGCCCTGCTCAAGGCCTTCGACAAGGCCGGCGAGGACATCACCAGCACCCTGTTCGCGCCCAACGGCTTCATGAAGGTCGATGCCGACTACACCCCCAAGGCGTTCGAGGACTGGACCACCGAGGACTGGCCCAAGACCTATCAGAACCCGACCTATCGCAACCTGTTCGCGGTGGGCATCGCCTTCGCCCCGCCGCACCCGATCAGCAAGCCGATGAAGAGCGCCAACGGCACCCCGATCAGCCCCACGCCGCCGCGCACCGGCATGCCTTCGGCGACCATGGGCAAGGCGGTGGCGACCAGTATCCGCGACATGCTCAACGGCGCCGAGGAGCCGACCCATACCGCCTCGATGGCCGAGATGGGTGCCGCCTGCGTGGCCTCGACCGGCTCCGGTCTGCTCACCGGCAGCGCGGCGACGATGACCGTCTTCCCGGTGGTGCCGGACTATGAGCGCTATCCCGAGTACGGTCGCGACATGGACCTCACCTTCGGCGAGGTCGGACTGGCCGGACACTGGATGAAGTATCTGCTGCACCACGTCTTCATCTACCAGGCCAAGCTGCGCCCGGGCTGGTCGGTGCTGCCGGACTGAGTGATGCCGCGCCGAGCGCAACCCTTGTCATGGCGGGGCGCGTGCGCCCCGTGACGCCCCACACAGAGAGACCGTCATGCCGATCAAGAACAAAGAGCCCTACCAGCAGGAGTACTACGCGCCGGTGCCCACCGGGTTCACCCGCTACATGCGCACCTCGCTGATCTGGCAGATCGTGCGTTTTCTCGTCATCAACTGGAAGATCCTCAAGCTGATGACCCGCTCGCACGTCTCGCGCTGATCCCTCACGCCCGCCCCCGGTGCAGACCGGGGGCGCGGTCTCATTCGCCGCCGAGTTCGCGTGCGGTCTGCTCCAGTCCTTCACGCATCCCCTCGACCCACTCCCGGGCCTGCGCACCCATTGCTGCGCTCACCGCCTCGGCGAGCGCCTGGCGCGAGAACTCGCGCCCGTCGATGCGCAGTCGCGTCGGCGCCGTGCCATAGACCGAGAGCGGGTCGGCGAGCGCCAGGGCGTCGTCCTCGACCGCGCGATAGGGATAGAAGCATTGCGCGCTGGCCTGCCGCCCGGCGCCGTCGGTGAACTGCAGCCTGACCTCGAGGTCCCGATATTGAGCGGGCAGACGGGTCTCGATCTGCCAGTCGCTGGCCGCGCCCTGGGTGAGCACCAGTCCCTTGCACAGGGTGACGCGGACGTCTTCGCCCGGGGCCGAGCAGCCGGCCAGCAGTACGGCGCCGAACAGGGTCAGTGAGCGTTGTCCGATGGACATGAGCGGGTCTCCTCGCGGTTGCGGTGACGGACATTCTCGCTGCTGGGCGGGGGCGTGGCCAGGGTCAGCCGGGTGCCCCGGTGCCGCGCTGGGCGACGAGCTTGCCGAGCTTCACCGGCAGGATCTCGAGGGTGGTGCGGTAGCCGGCCTGGTAGAGCTCGAGCTTGGTCTCGGGGCTGAGACGGAACTCCAGCGGCGAGATCTCGCCGGTGTCGATCACCACCGTGGTGTTCCAGAAGACGTCCTGGACGAACTCGCGCGAGAGCGTGGTCATGAAGGCGCGGATGAGCATCTGCAGATAGCCCGGCAGCGGTACCCGGCGGCGCTCCGCCGGGCGTTCGTTCTGCTCGTTGGCGCGCAGTCGGAAGCAGCAGCTGGGGGTGCCGTCGCCGGCCCAGTCGCGACGCAGCGCGTCCTCGGAGAGGATGCAGCCGTCGATCATCAGGTGTTGGCGGTACTCGCGATAGGCGAACAGCAGCGGGATCCCCATCGAGTAACGGATCGCCTGGGAGACGCGCATGTCGGGGTCGTGATCGCGATCGAAGACCACCGGCGAGCCGTTGCGCACGTCGGTGGCGACGACATGGAGCGTGCGCGACAGATCGCGAAAGCGCGCGCCCTCGAGCATCTCGTCCATCCAGCGCTCGAAGCCGTCGCCCGATGAGAGTCCGCCGCGAAACAGCAGTTGATAGAGGTTGAAGTCGCGAAACCGGCGGAAGTCGACATTGATCGCCAGCTCCTTCATCGCCTCGGCCGACCAGCCGGCGGCGAACAGCCCGGCAACGATGCTGCCGCCGGAGACGCCGACGATGTGTTCGCAGTCGATATCGAGCTCGCCGAGTGCCTGGATGACGCCGACGTGGGCCGGTAGCCGGGTGCCGCCACCGGCGAGGATGGGCACCAGCCGGTTGATCTCCGGGGGGCGGGCCTGATGTGTCTGATGCGAGCTCCGGGCACCGCTGGCGAACGACTCGGTCATGGAACACCTCGAGTGGTGTGCCGCTCGTCGGCGGGGTTGCCAGGCGGCGCCGCGCGATCCTTGACGCACCCTCGTCGCGGGACGGGGGGCTCCGTGTCAATGCGCGCGGCGAGGCCCTCGGATGGCCTCGCCGCGCCGCCGATCAGGTTATAAGCGCATCGTCCGGGGATCAAGCCTCGCTTCGATGACGGGGCTTCAGGCGCGTGAATCTGTCCCCATGTATCAGTGCGATGCCGCGCTACCGCGAGCCGACCAGGAGGAGTCATCACATGTTCGCCACCGCAGTGCCATTCCAGCCTCACACCAGCGCGCCCGGCGCGCGCGCCGGCGTGCGGGTGCTGGTGGTCGCCAATCGCGCCTCCGGTAGCGCCGCGGCGCTGGCTGCGGTGGACCTGCTGCGTCAGCGTCTGAGCGAGCAGGGGCGCCGGGTCGACGAGCTGGCGCTGGTCGCCGGGCAGGTCGAGGAGATGCTGCGCGCCGCGCTCTCGGGCGTGACCTATCAGGCCATCTATGTCGCCGGCGGTGACGGCACCGTGCTGGCGGTGGTCGAGGCCCTGGCCGGTCGGTCGGTGCCGATCGCGATCATCCCCTGCGGTACCATGAACTGGACCGCGCGCGATCTCGGCATCCCGCTCGCTCCCGAGGCGGCGATCGATGCGCTGCTCGACGCGGAGGTGCGTCATATCGATCTCGGTCGGGTCAACGGCAAACCCTTCCTCTGTGCCTGCATGGTCGGTTTCGGCTCGCTGCTGGCGCGCTGGCGCGAGCGTGAACGCGCGCGCGGCAACAGCCCCTGGGTGCTGTGGCCGAAGCTGGTGTGGCGGGGGTTGTCGCTGATCCAGCGTTATCGCCACCTGCGTC
This sequence comes from Marichromatium sp. AB32, assembly GCF_003718675.1. Taxonomy (NCBI): domain Bacteria; kingdom Pseudomonadati; phylum Pseudomonadota; class Gammaproteobacteria; order Chromatiales; family Chromatiaceae; genus Marichromatium; species Marichromatium sp. AB32. Next base: position 13,630 of record NZ_RHFJ01000025.1, on the reverse strand, counting down.
TGCGGCTGCGCACCGCCGAGCGCCACGAGCGACTGCGCGCGCGGGCGTTGGTGGTCACCGCCAACCTGATCGACGACCGGCCCGGTCCGGTGCCGCGCCGTCCTCGGCTCGACGCCGGCCAGCTCGGGCTCTATGCCGTACGCGACGCCTCGGGTGTCGAGCTGATGCGTCTGGGGATGCGGCTGATGCTCGGCACCTGGCAGCAGGACGACGCGCTGCTCGCCACCTCGGCCAGTCACGCCGAGATCGGCGTCGGTCGGCGTCGCGCCGTCTCGGTGATGTGCGACGGTGAGCGGGTGCGGCTGCGCACGCCGCTGCGTTTCACCCTGGAGCGCGCGACGGTGGCGGTGCTGGTACCGCGCGCGGGGCGCCCGACGGTCTGAGCCGATGCGCATCGCCCATCTCTCCGACCTCCATTTCGGTCGTGACGCCCCCGACCTCGTCGCGGCGCTGCAGACCGAACTCCACGCCCTGGCCCCCGACCTGGTGGTGCTCAGCGGCGATCTTACCCAGCGTGCGCGCCCCGCCGAGTTCGCCGCCGCCGCCGACTTCATCGCCCGGCTACCGGCGCCGGTGCTGGCGGTGCCGGGCAATCACGATCTGCCCGGATGGCGACCGCTGCTGCGCTTCATCGATCCCTGGGGACGCTGGCGCGCCGGGCTCGGGCGCGCGCTCGAGCCCGAACTCGACGGCGCCGGTTTCATCGCCGTCGGCATCAACACCGCGCGGCGCTGGGGACCGCACCCCGACTGGTCGCGTGGGCGCGTCAACCGCACCCAGCTCGTGCGCATCGAGCGGCTGGTGACGCGCGCCGAGCCCGGTGCGGTGCGGGTCCTCGTCGCTCACCACCCCTTCCTGCTCTCCTCCGAGCTGCGTCGCCGTGGTCTGGTCGGGCGCGCGCGCCGCACCCTGGTGGGGCTGCGCCGCGCGCGCATCGATCTGATCCTCGGCGGCCATCTCCACCGCGGCTATGCCGGCGTCGCCGAGGGCGTGGTGGTGGCCCAGGCGGGCACTGCGGTCTCCACCCGGCACAAGGGCGAGCCCAACGCCTTCAACTGGATCCGCGCCGATGCCCGCGAGATCCAGGTCGAGCCGCGTTCCTGGAACGGCGTCGGGTTCGTGGGCACGGCTTGCTGGCGCTTCGCCCGCACCGAGGCGGGCTGGCAGGGCGGCGTCGAGGGCTGCTGAGTCGGTTGTCGTCGCCGTGTGGCGCCGCGGCGCGACGATGCTTGGGATCCTCCGGCCTCAGCCTCACCTCTGAGTGCGAGCTCGATCGATTGCATGGCCCGACCCTTGCCGTTGTGTCGGGAGCTGGGGCGCACGCGCCTCTCGGCTCGATCCGGGGCGTGTCTGTCGTATCGATGTCGCCGGGCGCGCCGCCTCCCTTCGCCGGTTGCCACCGCATCGGTGGTGGATGATGTCGCGGTGATCCATGGTGAGACGATGAGTGAATCCCCCCCGAAGTCCAGCGACGCATTGCGTGATCGCGCCCGCCAGGTGCTGCGCGAAGGCCGGTTCGGTCATGTGCTCGAGGCCATCGGGCAGGGTGATGTCGATATCTCCGCGCTGCTCGAGGAGCTGCATGTCTACCATGCCGAGCTCGAGCTGCAGCAAGAGGCGCTGCGTGAGAGCGAGCAGGCCAGCGAGATCGCCTCGCAACGCTTCCGCGGGCTCTATCAGGAGCAGCCGCAGCCGACGCTCAGGATCAGTCCGGAGGGGGAGATCCGAGACCTCAATGCCGCCGCCGCCCGACTCTGCGCCTTCGAGCACCGGCGCTTCGAGCGCTTGGCCGCGCCCAGACACCAGTCCTTTCTGTGCGCCGCGCTCGAGCGCGCCCTCGACGACGGCAAGGCGAGCTGTCGCGAGGTCGAGCTGCGGGGGCGCGAGGGCGCCGCGCTGATCGTCGACCTGGTGCTGATCCGCCTGCCGATCCCCAACACCGACGAGTTCGAGCTGATCTGCAACATCGTCGACCAGACCGAGCGCATCGCCCAGCGCGAGGCACTGGTCGAGGCCAATGCCAAGCTCAGCGCCGCCGCCGAGATCATCGACGCGAGCAACATCGTCGCCTTCCGCTGGTCGCCCGAGCCGGGCTGGCCGATCCGCTATGCCTCGGACAACGTCCGGCGCTGGGGCTATCGGCTCGAGCAGATACGCTCCGGCGAGATGCATTTCGCCGACCTGGTCCATCCCGATGATCGCGCCGCGCTGGAGCAGGGCTTCGACAGTTTCCTCGGCGTCGAGGGGCCGGCCTTCACCCAGCGTTATCGCATCCTCTGGGCCGATGGCTCGGTGCACTGGGTGGAGGAGGACACCAGCGTCCAGCGCGATGAGCAGGGGCGGATCCTCTCTATTCAGGGCTTGATCGCCGACGTCACCGAGCGCGAGCGCATCCAGCAGGCGTTGCGTCATCAGCTACAGTTCCAGCGGTTGATCGCCGAACTCTCGACCCAGTTCCTCCATGCGACCGCGGATGCCTTCGACGGCCTGCTCCAGTACGCACTGGAGCGCATCGGGCGCTTCTTCCAGGCCGACCGCTGTGTCCTGTTTCGGCTCGACCCCCAGTCCCAGACCCTGCGTCAGGATTGTCAGTGGTGTGCCGAGGGGGTGGCGCCGAGCAGCCCGCTGCTCCAGGCCACGCCGTTGGCGCAGACGCCGTGGCGGATGACCCAGATCCATCGTCAACAGCCGATCGGGATCACCGACATCGAGCGGTTGCCGCCCGAGGCCCATCTCGAACGGGCGATGTTGCGCGCGCGCGGCACCCGTGCGCTGCTCGCCGTGGCCCTGACCAGCCATGGTCAGTTGTTCGGCTCGCTGGGGCTGGAGAGCGCGCGCCAGCCGCGGGAGTGGAGCGAGGACGAGGGGCAGGTGCTGCAGCTCTTCGGCGAGACCATCGTCAATCTGCTGGTGCGTCAGCAGATCCAGCGCGACCTGCTGCTCAGCGAGACCCGTTATCGTCAGGTCACCTCGGTGATGACCGATGTCGCCTACGCCAGTCAGCGGCGTGACGGCGGACTGTTCTGGATCGAGTGGATGACCGACTCCATCCTCGCGCTCACCGGCTATGCGCTCGATGAGGTGCTGGGGCAGCGCAGCTGGCGTTTCATGGTGATCGAGGAGGACGGGGAGCTGTTCGACGACAACATCGTCGATCTCGAACCCGGCCAGACCTCGACCTGCGAGCTGCGGTTGCGCCACAAAGACGGTTCGTTGCGTTGGGTGCGGGCCACCACCGAGTGTCAGCTCGATCCGAGTGATCCAGGGGTGCGTCGCTACTACGGGGGGCTGGTCGATATCAGCGACGAGAAGACCCTCTCCGACAAGCTCGCCTTCCTCTCGCACTACGATCCGCTCACCGGTCTGGCCAACCGTCGCTTGATGCGTAAGCGCATCAAACGTGCGCTCACCCAGGGGAGGCGTGGTGCGCGCAGCCTGGCGCTGCTCTCGATCGACCTCGACAACCTCAAGCTGATCAACGATTCACTCGGTCACCAGGCCGGTGATCAGGTGTTGCGCGAGGTCGCGCAGCGGTTGCTCGGTATTCTCGGTGGCAATGACACCCTGGCGCGCTTCGGCGGCGACAACTTCATCTGGCTGACCGCCGATCAGCCCACCCCGGAGACCTGCAGTGAGCGGGTCAAACAGATCCTGGAGGTGCTGGCTCCGCCGGTGGCGATCGAGGATCGCGCGGTGCTGATCAGTGCCTCGACCGGCATCTCGCTGTATCCCGACGATGCGGTGAGCGCCGACGAGCTGATCGGTCATGCCGACGCCGCCCTGCACATGGCCAAGGCCGAGGGGCGGGGGAGCTATCGCTTCTTCACCCCAGAGACCAACGAGCGGCTGCACGAGCAGTTCCTGCTCGAGCAGGATCTGCGTCTGGCGCTCGAGCGCGACGAGATCCTGCTCCACTTCCAGCCGCGGGTCGATCTGCGTGACGGGCGTATCCTCAGCCTCGAGGCGCTGGCGCGCTGGCAGCATCCCGAGCGCGGGCTGATCCCGCCGGGGCGCTTCATCCCGCTGGCCGAGAGCACCGGGCTGATCCTCCAGCTCGGCCCCATCGTGCTCGATCTCGCGTGTCGTCAGCTCCTCGACTGGCAGGCGCAGGGGGTGCCCGTGGTCCCGATCGCAGTCAACCTGTCGGCCAACGAGCTCTTCCTCGATGGTTTGGCGCAGCGGCTCGCCAATACCGCCGAGGCCTTCGGCATCGCCCCGGAGATGCTCGAGTTCGAGATCACCGAGAGTGCAGCGATGCGCTCGATCGAGCGGGCGGTGGCTGCGGTCACTGAGCTGCGTCAACGCGGTTTCTCGATCGCGCTCGATGACTTCGGCACCGGCTACGCCTCGCTGAGCTATCTCAACCGCCTGCCGGTGAACTCGCTGAAGATCGACCGCTCCTTCCTCGCCGAGATCGACGAGCGTCCCGAACTCCCCCGTCAGGCCATCGCCATCCTCAAGGCGATCATCGGCCTCGGCGAGAACCTCGGCCTCGAACGCATCGCCGAGGGCGTCGAGACCGAGGCCCAGCGCCGCTTCCTGCTCGCCCACCACTGCACCGTCGCCCAGGGCTACTACTATTGCCGCCCGCTCCCCGCCGAGCAGCTCGAACCGCTGCTGCGGGCGGGGCGGGTGGGGGGGCTGTGAGCGATGGGACGAGACGTAAGACCCGCGGCCCGTTTCACGTCGCGCCCGCGCCGCGCTCGCTGTCGGGGCGGCTCTGGCTCGAGGTCTGTGGGCTGGTGAGTGAAGCGTGTAGAGATGGGCTCTGCGGCAGGGGCAGCGTGTTTTAGTCCCCGGAAACGAAAAACGGCCAGTCGATTGCTCGACTGGCCGTTGATCTTGTATGGCGCGCCCGGAAGGATTCGAACCTCCGACCACCTGGTTCGTAGCCAGGTACTCTATCCAACTGAGCTACGGGCGCATCGTGTTCCAGCGATTGCGGCGCGAGGCCGAGGGCTCGGTGGGGCCCTGATGAAAACGCCTCAGACAATGATGATCTGAGGCGATCTCTGTATGGCGCGCCCGGAAGGATTCGAACCTCCGACCACCTGGTTCGTAGCCAGGTACTCTATCCAACTGAGCTACGGGCGCATGAATTTTGCTCCATCTCTGGAGGCTCTATCCAGCCTCGCATGCCTGCGGACTGATTGAGCGGCTTCAGTGGAGTCGTTGCCGACATCGAACACCGAAGAGGCGACAATTATTCCGGCCTTTGTCCGTGCTGTCAACCCCTGATCGCGATCCGTTTCGTCGATGGACCCTCGCGCGGCCGATCCGCTACCATCGGACGCGGTGGCGCCGTGCCGTGTCGCGCCGTTGTGAACCAGGTCTGACAGGGGGAGAAGGGATGCGTCTGATCATCATCGCCATCGTCTCCGGCTGGGTGCTGGTCGCGCTGGCGCTGGCCGTGCGGGTGCGCGCCTGCGATCTCGAGGCGCGGCTGAGCGCGGCCTATTTCGTGCTCTGGCCGGTGGCGGCGGTGTCGCTGCTGCTGCAGGCGCCGGTGCCGGGCGTGATCGCGCTGCCGGCCACTCTCGGCTTTCTGCCCTGGTTCCTCTCCGGCCCGCATCTCTGGGCGCGACTGCGCCGTGGCGTGCCGGCCGCGCCCGGCGCCTTCATCGGCATCGCCTTTCGGGTGTGGGGCTGGGGCATCCTGCTCTCCATGCTGCTCGGGTTGTTCTTCTGATGTCCTCCACCGATTCCGCTCCCGTCGCGTCGCGACGCTACGACCTCGACGACCTGCTCGCGATCATGGCGCGGCTGCGTGACCCCCAGTCGGGCTGCCCCTGGGATCTCGCCCAGACCTTCGCCACCATCCTGCCCTTCACCCTGGAGGAGGCCTACGAGGTCGCCGATGCGATCGAGCGCGACGACATGCCGGAGTTGCGCGACGAGCTCGGCGACCTGCTGCTGCAGGTGGTCTTCCACGCCCGCATGGCCGAGGAACGCGGCAGCTTCGCCTTCGCCGAGGTGGTGCAGGCGATCTGCGAGAAGCTGGTGCGGCGTCATCCGCACGTCTTCGCCGACACCGCGCTCGACGACGGCGCGGCGGTGCGCGAGCACTGGGAGCGGGTGAAGGCCGCCGAGCGCGCGCACAAGGGCGCGGGCGCCACGCCGCCCGGGGCGCTCGACGGCGTGGCGCGGGCGCTGCCGGCGCTGCTGCGCGCCGAGAAGCTGCAACGGCGCGCGGCGCGGGTCGGCTTCGACTGGGACGACGCTGCTGGCGTCTTCGCCAAGGTCGAGGAGGAGCTGGCGGAGTGTCGCGAGACCCTGGCGCGCCCGGCGGGCGCGCCCGAGCGGGTGCACGAGGTCGGCGACCTGCTGTTCTCCTGCGTCAACCTCGCCCGTCATCTCGGCGTCGACGCCGAGCAGGCGCTGCGCGAGGCCGGGCAGCGCTTCGAGCGGCGCTTCGGCGCGGTCGAGTCGCGGTTGCGCGAGGCCGGGCGGGCGCCCGCCGCCGAGCTGCGCGACGAGATGGAGCGGCTGTGGGGCGAGGTCAAGCGGGAGGAGCGGGATTGAATCATCACATGGCGCGCCGCCGGGCGCGCGCGACGGAGACCGATTGATGGGGCTGTACGACAAGATCCTCGCCTGTAATCGCTGGGACCCGGAAGACTTCGTGCCCTGGCTGCTCGACGGGGTGCGAATCGGCACCCTGCGCCATGCCGCGGCGCGGGCGCTGACGCGCTGGCCGCGCTGGTTCCGCGTCGAGCCGCAGGCGGTGCACTGGATCAACGCGCCGCGCGACTTCGCGGCGCGCTCGGCGCTGCTCGCCGAGGTGGTCGAGACGCTGGTGGCGCAGGGCGAGATCCCCTATGCCCACGGCGAGCTCTATCCGGTGACCCCGAACGGGCGCGATCGCGCCTGCTGCGTGGTCGATCGCGCCGCCGGTCCCTTCTTCGGCATCCGCGCCTTCGGCCAGCACCTCAACGGCTTCGTGCGCACCGCGCACGGGCTGGAGATGTGGGTGGGGCGGCGTGCCGCCGATCGCAGGCTCTATCCCAACCGGCTCGACAACCTCGTCGGCGGCGGCCTGCCGCACGGCCTGGGGGTGCGCGAGAACCTGCGCAAGGAGTGCGCCGAGGAGGCCGGGATGGCCGCGGCGCTGGCCGATCTGGCGGTGCCGGTCGGCGCGGTGATCTACTGTCGCGACTCCGAGCGCGGGCTCAAGCCCGATGTCATGTACTGCTATGATCTCGAACTGCCCGAGGACTTCGTGCCCCGCTGCACCGACGGCGAGGTGCAGGCCTTCTATCGCATGCCGGTCGATGAGGTCGTGGAGATCGTGCGCGATAGCGACGAGTTCAAGCTCAATTGCAACCTCGTCGTCATCGATTTCCTGATTCGTCATGGCTTGATCGGTCCCGACGAGCCGGACTATCTTGCCCTCATCCAGGGGCTGCGCTCGCCCTTGCCCTGCTGAGCCGCCCAGCCCGGCGCTCATCACCCCATCCATTCCGCGGAATCAACAGCACATGAGCCCAGATCGATCCCCCATCCAGCGACGCGCCTGCGTCCCCGTGCGCGTCGGCCACCTCACCATCGGCGGCGGCGCCCCGGTCGTGATCCAGTCCATGACCAACACGGACACCGTCGACGTCGAGGCCACCGTGCGTCAGACCCTGGCGCTGGCGCGGGCGGGCTCGGAGATGGTGCGCATCACCGTCAACAACGAGGAGGCGGCGCGCGCGGTGCCGCGCATCCGCGAGGCGCTCGACGCCCAGGGCTGTGCGGTGCCGCTGGTCGGTGACTTCCACTTCAACGGCCATCGTCTGCTCAACGACCACCCGGCCTGTGCCGAGGCGCTGGGCAAGTACCGCATCAACCCCGGCAACGTCGGTCGCGGCGAGAAGAAGGACGCGCAGTACGCGAGCATGATCGAGACGGCCTGTCGCTACGACCGGCCGGTGCGCATCGGCGTCAACTGGGGCAGCCTCGACCAGGAGCTGCTGGCGCGGATGATGGACGAGAACAACCGCGCCGCCGCGCCCAAGGAGCCGCAGCAGCTGATGTACGAGGCGATGGTCGAGTCGGCCGTCTCCAGCGCCGATCGCGCCGTCGAGCTGGGACTGCCCAAGGACCACATCATCCTCTCGTGCAAGATGAGCGGGGTGCAGGACCTGATCGCCGTCTATCGCATGCTCGGCGCACGCTGCGACTACGCCCTGCACCTCGGTCTGACCGAGGCGGGGATGGGCTCCAAGGGCATCGTCGCCTCGACTGCGGCGCTTGCGGTGCTGCTCCAGGAGGGCATCGGCGACACCATCCGCGTCTCCCTCACCCCGGCCCCGGGCGAGGCCCGCACCCGCGAGGTCGAGGTCGCGCAGGAGATCCTGCAGAGCATGGGGCTGCGTTCCTTCACCCCGATGGTCACCGCCTGTCCCGGCTGCGGTCGCACCACCAGCGACACCTTCCAGCACCTGGCGCAGGACATCCAGGCCTATCTGCGCGAGCGCATGCCCGAGTGGCGCGGCACCTACCCCGGCGTCGAGCAGATGCAGGTGGCGGTGATGGGCTGCGTGGTCAACGGCCCGGGCGAGAGCAAGCACGCCAACATCGGCATCAGCCTGCCGGGCAACGGCGAGCGCCCGGCCGCGCCGGTGTTCGTCGACGGCGAGAAGGTCGCCACCCTCAAGGGCGACGGCATCGCCGAGCAGTTCAAGCGCATGGTGGACGACTACATCGAGCGTCACTACCGCGCGCGCTGACCGGTCGCCGCCGCGGGGCGGCGGCGCACATCGAAGCAGACGGAGGAGCGAGTGATGCGCAAGCCGATCATCCCGGTCGCGATCGCGGCCATGCTGACGCTGGCCGGTCCGCTGAGGGCCGAGGACCCCCTGGTGGTGCCGCTGCAGCGGCTGTCGCTGGCTGCGGCCAGCGCGGTGGCCGAGGGCGCGGTGGCCGAGTGTCGTGCGCGCGGCATCCAGATCGCGGCGACCGTGGTCGATCGCGAAGGGACGGTGCAGGTGGTGCTGCGCGACACCATCGCCGCACCCATCACCGTCGACATCAGCCGGATGAAGGCCTTCACCGCCGCTAACTTCAACGCCGCCACCTCGGCGCTGGCCGAGCGCGCCGAGAGCCCCGTCGGCCGGGTCGACGGGCTGGTGATGTCGCCCGGCGGGGTGCCGATCCACGCCGCCGGCTCGGCGCTGGTCGGCGCCGTCGGGGTGAGCGGTGCGCCCGACGGCGAGACCGACGAGGCCTGCGCGCGCGCCGGGCTGGCGGCGATCGCCGACGACCTGGACATGCTCTGACCCATCCCCGGCGCCGCAGCGGAGGCGTCGCCGGGCAGCTCATCACCGGCCCCGTCGGCCGGTCAGCCGAAGGAGACCGTCATGCGTCTGTTCGAGGCCGAACCCGCGCTGGTCGCGGATCTGCGCGGAGAGTGCGAGCTGGTGGAGACGCGCACCCGCGCCGGGGTCGAGGTACTCACCCTGCGTCATCCCACCCTGGGGCGTCTGGTGCTGGTGATCACGCCCGAGGGCGGCGGCATCGTCGCCGAGTTCGGCGACTGAGCGATCAGTCCTCGCCGGGGCGTACGCGGCGCAGTTGCTTGTCGCGACCGCGCTTGCGCTTGGCCTCGAGCCGGCGCCGCTGCGAGCCCTTGGTCGGACGGGTGGCGATGCGCGGGCGGGGGCGGGCGGTGGCCTCGCGGATCAGCGCCGCGAGGCGCTCGCGCGCGTCGGCGCGGTTGCGCTCGCGGGTGCGGTGGCGGTGGGCCTCGATGCGCACCACCCCGGACTGGTCGATGCGTCGGTCGTTGCGCAGCAGCAGCCGTGCGCGTACCGCCTCGGGCAGCGACGGGCTGGTGGCGATGTCGAAACTGAGCTGGACGGCGGTCTCGACCTTGTTGACGTTCTGGCCGCCGGGGCCGGGGGCGCGGATGAAGCGCTCCTGGAGTTCGGACTCGGCGATACGGATCTGCGGGGTGATCTCGAGCATGGCGGGGCTGTCGGAGGACGCGCGGCGACCGGGCAACCGCGGTGTCGATGATGGGGATATCTGCCGATCCCGGTGGCGATGGTCGATAATCGGCATGTCCCTGGAGTGCAGGGGCGGGTGGGCAGTCTAGCGATGCCGAGGGTGTCGCCGCAAGGTCCGCCCTGGTCAAGTCCAGCGAGGTGTGTGATGGACACAGAGGATTATGGGCACTTGCTGCTCGCCACCGATTTCGAACCCGAGAGCGAGCCGGTGGTGGCGCGCGCGGTGCGGCTGCGGGCGCTGTTCGGGGCACGGTTGACGTTGCTGCACGTGGTCGAATACGTGCCGCCGTCGATGGACTACATGCCGGTGGGCTATTCGGGCGATCCGCTGATCGGCGGCGAGGCCGGGCTCGAGGCCGAGTTGTTGCGGGTGGCCGAGCAGGAGATGGCCGCGCTCGGCGAGCGTCTCGGCGTGCCCGCCGCCGATCGTCTGGTGCGCGTCGGCGCCACCGGTCAGGTGATCGACGAGGTCGCAGCCGAACTCGGGGTCGGGCTGGTGGTGATCGGCAGTCACGGTCGTCACGGTCTGCTCGGGCTGTTCGGCGCCACCGCCCGGCAGGTGTTGCGCAACCCCGACTGCGACGTGCTCTGCGTCAAGCTCGGCCAGGACTGAGCGCGACCGGGGCGCGCGCGCCCCGTGTCGCCCGACCCCGCTCAGGCCGGTGTGCCGGTATCGCGCGCCGGCTCCGGGGTGAGCGCCGCGACCACCCGGGCGAAGCGCGTCTCGAGCGCGGCGTCGGCCGGTGCCGGCGCGCTCAGGTACCAGTCGCGCAGCAGCTCGGTGGTGCCGCCGAGCGGGTCGCTCTCACCATCGCCCATGCGTTCGGCGAGCCGCGCCACCTGATACGCCAGACGCTGCTGACTATACGCCGGCGGCGAGTCGATGCCGGTGAGGATCTCGAGCTGGAGACAGAGCTGCCGGCGCTGCTCGCCGTGCGCATCCAGCTCCGCGGCGAGCGTCTGCGCCGTCGCGGCATCGGCGAGCGCCTCGCAGGCCCGGCGCAGGCGCGCGTCCATCGCCGCCTGCAGCGCCTGATCGTGCAGCGCGCCGAGCGCGCTCCATTCCGCCTCGATCGCGGCGCGCTCGAGACCCTGTCCATGCTCGGCGATCGCCGCCTGCTCGATTCGGGCGCACAGCGCCTCCTGGCGCTCGAGCAGCGCGATGCTCCGGCCCCGCTCCCGCTCGCGCGCGTGCTGTCGTGCCTGCACCAGCCGCTCGCGCGCCGCCTGCCAGCGTGCCTTGAGCGCACCGGCCGCCTGACGCGGCACCGCCAGTGACTGCAGTTCGCGCCAGCGCGCGTCGAACTCGCCCAGCCGGGCCTCGAGTCGCTCCGGCGTGGTCTCGTCCGCGGCGCTCCGCTCGGCCTCGGCGCAGAGCGCCTCGCGCCGGGCGAGGTTGTCCTCCAGCTCGGCGAACTGGGCCTTCTGCAGCGCCGCGCGCCGGGCGAACACCGCGTCGCAGGCGGCGCGGAACTCGCGCCAGATGCGGTTCTCATCCTTCTGACGCGCCGCGACCGTGGTGTGCCAGTCGCGTTGCAGCGCCTTGGTGCGCTCGAGTGCCTCTTCGAGCGGTTGGTGCTCGACCAGCGTCTCGACCTCGGCGATCAGCGCGCGCTTGAAGGCGAAGTTACGCTTGCGCTCGCCCTCGAGCCGCCGCTCCAGACGCTTGAGCGCGCGGTGGAAGCGGCGCTCCAGGACGTGGCGGTGACGCGCCTCGACCGGGCCGATCGCCGCCCAGGCGCGACGGGTGTCGGCGCGCGTCTGCACCACCTGTTTCCAGTCCGCCTGCTCCCAGTCGACACCCTCGATGAAGGCCTCGAGCTGGTCGCAGAGCCGTTCGCAGGCGGCGCGGTTGGCCGCGCGCTCGGCCACCTGGGCCTCGAGATGGGGGCGGCAGCGCTCGCGGATGCGGGTCGCGGTCTCTTGGAAGCGGGCGCGCAGCGTCTCGTCGGCGCGCGCCCCGGAGCGGTCGAGTTCCTTCCAGCGCTGTTGCAGCGACTGCAGCTGCTCGGCGGCCTGTTCGAGCGCCGGCGCCTCGGCCTCGAGCGCGGCGATCTCGGTGCACAGCGCCTCGCGGTGCTGGTCGGCGCTCCAGCGGCGCCACTGCTGCAGCTCGCGCAGCTGGGGGGCGAGCTGACGCAACCGCTCGGCGGCACGGACGCTGTCGGCGTTGGCGCAGCCGCTGGTCTCGACCAGTTCGAGCCCGGCCTGCAGGCTCTGGAAGAGGGCGTCGGCCTTGCGCAGCTCGCCGGCCTCGAGGCGCTGTTCGAGTTCGGCGAGCCTGCCGCCGAGCTGGTCGCGTCGCTGCTCGGCGTTGCGCCGCTGGGTGCGGATGCGTGTGGCGAGCCGGTCGACGAGCGTGCCGCACGCGGCCGTCGCCGGGTCGCCGTCGAGGGTTGCGCAGCAGTCGCGGGCGCGCTGGAGCAATCGCTCGGCGCGGTGGCAGGCCAGCGGCTTGGGGCTGTCGAGCAGTTCGCCGATGCGCGTCTGGTGCTCGGCGAGCTGGGCGCGTGCCTGCGCCTGTGCGCGCTCGCGGCTGTGGTGATCGGCGATGCGGCTGGCGAGTGCGCGGCGTCGGGCATCGAGCGGCGCCTGCTCGGGGTCGGGCAGGGCGGCGAGCGCCCCCCATTCGTGCTCGATCCGGGCCAGTTCGGCGGCGTCCGGGGTGGCGGCCTCGGCGAGGGTCTCGAGCCGGGCGAGCAGCGTCTGATAGGTCGCGGCGCGCGCGGTCTGGTCCTGCTGCTCGGCCTGCTCCCTGGCCGCTGCCGAGCTGGCCGTCTCGAAGGCCGCGATGAAGCGCTCGCGCGCCTGTTGGTAGCGGGTGCGCAGCTCGGGTTCGGCGCGCGCCTCGAGTTCGGCCCACTGCTGGTCGAGATGGTCGAGCAGCGCGCGGTCCTGGGTCCAGTTGCCGAGCCGACCGAGTCGCTCGGCGCGTTCGCACAGCCCGCTGCACTGCTCGCGGATGCGCTGCGGCTCGGCCTCGCGCTCGGCGATCAGGCGCAGTTTCTCGCGGGCGCGCCGGTGGACGACCTTGTCGCGCTTGCCGATCTCGCGCACCACGCGTTCGAGCGCCTCGCGCCTCTCCAGTCGCTCGATCGCGGCGCGGCGGTTGGCCGCCACCGGGTCCTCGAGGGCGCACTCGGCGAGTGCCTCGGCGGCATCGAGTCGGGCGATGAGCGACAGCCGCAGCGCCGGATCCGGGCAGCGGCGAGCAAGGCTGGCGAGTGCCTCGGGGGCGGTGATCGCCGCGAGGCGCGATTCGCGCTCGGTGGCCGGCTGGAGGCGGGCGAGCAGTTCGCCGTAACGGGTCGCGGCGGCGTCGCGCTCGCTCGCCGCCGTCGCGTTGACGAGGGTTGCGGCGAGGCGGTCGAGGTCGCCTGGTTCGACCGGCGGTGGCGGCGTCTCGGCCGGTTCACGCGCGACGGATGCCGGTGGCGTCCTCGGGTGTGCGGTTGCGTCGGTCTTGCGCCGCTTGAGAAAGCGTTTGAGTAACATCTCGTTCCCACCCAGGTTTGCGCTCGAGCCTGCGCGGCGCGCGACGTTGCCGCGCCCGTGGCTGAAGGTGTCAATGACGGAGCCGTCGCGAGGGTTCGGACGGCTCCGAGTCGATCGGTTCTTCCAGGGCGCGCCGTCTCGTCGAA
>NZ_RHFJ01000024.1:0-54502 GCF_003718675.1 Marichromatium sp. AB32 | reverse complement strand
CCGGCGCAGCAGCACCATCGCCCCGGCGCTGAACAGCAACGGCGGGGCCAGTGCCGCAAGCAGCGGGCTCAAGCCGAAGAGCAGCGCCAGATAGGCCAGCGTCCGGCTGATCAGATAGTACAGGATGCCGATCAACACCCCGGCGAAGATCCGCCGCCCCATCCCCGAGCTGCGCGCCGAGCCGAGCAGGATCGGGATCGCCACGAAGATCATCGACAGCGTCAGCACCGGGTGCAGCACCTTGCCCCAGAAGGCGACCTCGTAGGCGCCGGCGTCCTGACCATTGACGCGCATGAAGCGGATGTATTTGTAGAGCCCCCACACCGGCAGCGCCTGGGGCTCGGCCACCACCACCTTGAGCAGTCCCGGGTCGAGCATCGAGTCCCAGCGCGCCTGGGCGATGCGCTCGACCTCCACCCCGTCGGGCCGCACCCGACTGCGCGCGATGCCCTGCAGCACCCAGCCGTCGTCGACATAGCGCGCCCCATCGGCATGGGTCGACACCAGGGTGCCGGCGGCGGCATCGACCTGGAAGATCGAGATATCGCTCAGGCTGGTGCCGGAGCGGATCTCGCGGATATTGACATAGGCGCCGTCGTCGACTGCCCAGAAGCCGTCGGCGGTCTGCTGCGCCACCTCACCGGAGAGCGCCTCGCGCCTGAGCTCGGCGCCGCGCTGTTCGGCCAGCGGTGCGAGCACCTCGCCGAGCACCACCGCCAGCAGCGCCAGCAGCACCCCGCCGAGCATCGCCGCGCGCACGATCTGCGCCACCGACACCCCGGCGGCGCGCAGCGCCACCAGCTCCGAGCGGCTCGCCAACGTGCCCAGGCCGACCAGGGCACCGATCAGGGTGGCGATGGGAAAGAGCTGATAGGCATAGCCCGGCAGGCTCAACAACATGAAGGTCATGGCCCCGCCGAAGCCGAAGCCGTCGACTCCGGCGGCTTCCATCTCGTCGGCAAGGACGAAGAACCCGAGCAGGGGCAGCAACACCCCGAGCGTCACCAGGGTGCCGACGACGACGGCGCCACCGAGGTAGCGATCGATGATCCGCATCGCTCAGCCCCGCCCCCGACGGGCGATGCGAGACGAACAGGGGGCCAGGAGGCCGAGTTTCAGCACGCGCATTTCTTCCGGTAGACTCGATGCCCACATCCTAACATCCGCGCGCGGGCCGACCCTCACCCGATCGCCCCGACGACGCCGGATGATGCACGTCGAGTACACACCTCTCGCGGCCCCGGCTGCGGCACCCGACCGGGCTGCCGATCCGTGCCGCCATTGCAGGAGTCCAGCATGGAATTCAAGATCAAGACCGGCGACCTCGCCAAGCAGAAGACCCCCTGTCTCGTCCTCGGCGTGTTCGAGAAGCACAGGCTCGGCGCCCCCGCCGAGGCCGTCGACAAGGCCTGCGACGGCCAGCTCACCGCGCTGCTGAAAAAGGGCGACATGAGCGGCGAGAACGGTCGCACCCTGCTGCTCTACGGCCTGCCCGGGGTGGCCGCCGAGCGGGTGTTGCTGGTCGGTTGCGGCAAGCGCAAGGAGTTCGACCGCGCCGCCCAGCGCAAGGCCGTCACCGCGGCGGTCGACGCCCTCGCCCAGCTCAACGCCGGCGAGGCGCTGTGCACCCTCGCCGAGCCACTGCCGCGCGAGGCCGATCGCTATCTGGCGCTGCGCGACATCGTGGTCGCCGCCGCCGCGCGCGACTATCGCTACAGCCGCACCAAGGACACCGACAAGCTGCCCAAGGTCACGCTCAAGCGCCTCGCGCTGTGGGTCGAGAAGAAGGCGCAGCAGACCGAGGCCGAGCAGGCGATCGCCCATGGTCGGGCGATCGGCGATGGCGTCGCGCTGGCGCGCGAACTCGGCAACCTGCCGGGCAACATCTGCACCCCGAGCTATCTCGCCGAGCAGGCCGAGACGCTGGCCGCCGATCATCCCAAGCTCACCACCGAGATCCTCGACGAGGCGGCGATGGCCGAGCTCGGCATGGGCGCCCTGCTCTCGGTCTCGCGCGGCAGCCGCCAGCCGGCGAAGCTGATCGTGATGCACTACCGCGGCGGCGCCGAGGACGCCAAGCCGGTGGTGCTGGTCGGCAAGGGGCTGACCTTCGACGCCGGGGGCATCTCGCTCAAGCCCGCAGCGCAGATGGACGAGATGAAGTACGACATGTGCGGCGGGGCGAGCGTGTTCGGCGCGCTGCAGGCGGCCTGCGCGCTGGGCCTGCCGATCAACCTGATCGGCGTGGTGCCGGCCTCGGAGAACCTGCCCGACGGCGCCGCCAACAAGCCCGGCGACATCGTCACCAGCATGTCGGGCCAGACCATCGAGATCCTCAACACCGACGCCGAGGGCCGGCTGATCCTCTGCGATGCGCTCACCTACAGCAAGCGCTTCGACCCCGAGCTGGTGATCGACCTGGCCACCCTCACCGGCGCCTGCGTGATCGCACTCGGCGCCCACGCATCGGGACTGTTCACCGCCGATGACGCGCTGGCCGAGGAGATCCTCGGCGCCGGCGAACGCGCCGGCGACCGCGCCTGGCGGATGCCGCTGTGGGACGACTACCAGCCCCAGCTCGACAGCAACTTCGCCGACATGGCCAACGTCGGGGGTCGCGAGGGCGGTGCCATCACCGCCGCCTGCTTCCTCTCGCGCTTCACCAAGGACTACCGCTGGGCGCACATCGACATCGCCGGCACCGCCTGGCTCGGCGGCAAGGAGAAGGGCGGCACCGGTCGCCCGGTGGCGCTGCTCACCGAGCTGCTGCTGACGCGCGCCGGGGTCACGCCCAAGGCCGGCTGAACGAGACGCGCCCCGCCGGACCGGGTCCGACGGGGCGCGCATCGGGCCGGGGATGATCCCCGGCCAACGGCTCAGGCGGCGCGCTCAGCGCGACCAGTCGCGCATCAGGTACTCACGCAGCATGGCCTCGGCATCGATCCGTTTCAGCCCCTCGTTGAGGGTCTGACGCCAGCGATCGCCCTCGGGCCCGTTACGAAAGGCCGCAAGCAGTGCCTTGGACTCGAGCAGCCGGGCGTTCATCCGCACCGCCCCGGGCTCAACCGGTTCGAGCAACGGATCGCGCGCCAGCAGATAATCGAGCACATGGCTGTCGATCACCGCGGCATCGAGGCGCTCGGCGGCCACCTTGCGTGCGTTCTGCGCATCCGAGACCACCGTCTCGACCTGGATGCGCTCCTCGGCGACGGCGGCATCGAACGCCGCGGTATTGACATAGCCCTGCACCACGCCGATGCGATAACGCTCGAGATCCTCGATCGTTTCCCAAACGACCGGCTCGGCGCTGCGCTCCACCAACCCCAGTGGCCCGTACCCGAGCGGCTCGGAGAAGGTGAACTCCTCGCTCTCGTAGGCATACTCGGGCAGGTAGGCGACGAACCCCGTGCCCGGGGTCGTCACCAGCTTCACCGCCCGCGACCAGGGGTAGAACTCGACGATCAGTTCATCGCCCATGGCAGCAAAGGCCGCCCGCGCCACCGCGATCACCGCCCCCTGTTGCGGCAGCTCGGCACCCGAATAGGGTGGCCATTCGAGCGAGGTCATCCGTACCGTTTCGGCGGCGGCCGGGGCCGCAACCAGCATGCCCAACAGGGCTGCCAACACCTTGCCGTTCATGAGTCCTCCTTAGAGATGGCTACAGGGCGAAGCTCCGTGAGACGCTGAACAGCACACGGGTGTCGCCCGCCGCATAGCTCAAATCGGTGCCACTGACCCCGAGCGAGAAGTCGAAATCCTGCCACGAGCGGTTGGCCATCACCTGCCAGTGGAGATAGCTGTCCTCGCCCTCGTCCCAGGCGAAGCGATCGCTATCGAGGCTGGTCGAACGGTCGACCCAGGCCGAGACCGACCAGTCGTCGTTGATCTGGAGGTCCTTGCGCAGCATCACCACCACGTGGCCGACGTCGAGGCCGAAATAATCGTAGGTGTACCAGACATTGAGGTTGAAGCCGGCGTAGCCGAGCTTGACGTAGGCCTCAGGGTAGTTGCCGTCGCTGCTGTGGGTGGCGCCGTGATAGGTGTAGACGGCCACCCCGGTGTCGAGACTGATCCCGGTGTCGAACTCGGTGGCATAGCCGAGATAGGTATCGAACTCGACATGGGTGTCGTCGTCGAAGTCGACGTTCGAGGCCCAGGCGCCGCCGTAGATGCCGCTCTCCCCGGCCCAGTCGAGACTGGCCTGGAGCGCCGGCTTGTGGCCGGTCTGGGTGACGCCGTTGAACAGATAATCGGAGACGCCGGTGAAGGTCGCCGACCAGTCCGCGTGCGCCGGACCGGCGAGCGTGGCCCCCAGAACGGCGGCGAGGGCGGCATGCTTGATGGTGTCGTTGTCTTGTTTCTGCATGTATTTCTCTGGCTGTTGAGACATGGGCGCAACACCGCACCTGGCCACGCGATTGAGCGGGCCATTTCGGGAGAGCGCACCCCCCGAGTCACGCACGGAATTGCACCCGGTCCGCGAGCGGGCGCCACGATGGCCCGCCCCTGGCTGAGATCAACTCGGATCCCTTGTGAGACGTCACACCGGAAGGCGTGACGGTGGCGCGAAACCTCGCGCGCACCCAAATCCATTGGGAGCGGAGCAGCGTCCGCCCTGCCTGGCCGACACCGATCCGGGCACCGACGGGCGCCTCCTGATGAAATGGACGAGCCTCCCGTGGCCGTCCAGGGTCGCTCAGAGCCGGAACTTACCAAACAGCGCGCGCAATCGCGTCACGCTGGCCGCCAACCCCTCGCCCGAGTCGCTCGTGGTCTGCGAGGCGGCGACGGTGCGCTCGTGGACCTGCTGAATATTGCCAACGTTGCGCTCGATCTCGGCGACCGTGGCGCTCTGCTGCTCGGCGGCGGTAGCCACGCTGCTCATCATCTCGATGATTCGCTTGATCGCGGCATCGATCTCCTCGAACGCCTGACCAGCGGCGGAGGCCTGGTCGACACTATGGCGCGACTTCGCCCGCCCCGTTTCCATCGCGCTCACCGCTTGTTCGGTGCGCCGCTGCAGACCGGCGATGGTCTCCTGGATCTGCGTCGTCGACTCCTGGGTACGCTGCGACAACACCCGCACCTCGTCAGCCACCACCGCGAAGCCGCGCCCCGCCTCACCGGCGCGCGCCGCCTCAATCGCGGCGTTGAGCGCGAGCAGGTTGGTCTGATCGGCGATGCCGCAGATCACATCGAGGATGCCGGTGATCGCCTCGGTGCTCTGGCGCAGTTCACCGATCACATCGGCGGCCTGATCGACGCTCTCTGCCAGCTCACCGTTGGAGAGATTGGCCGCGCGCACCTGATCGAGACCGGAGCCGGCACGCGTACCAGCCTCTTCTCCAGCCTCGGCCACCAGCGCGGCGTTGCGCGCCACCTCGTCGGCGGTCGCGCTGAACTCGTTGAGCGCGGTGGTGAGCATATAAAGGTCTTCCTGCTGCTGGGCGAGCTGACGGCTGAGATCGCCTGCGGTGTCACTGGTGCGCTGCGCAGTGCCGCTCAACCCGCCGATCACCGTCTCGACCTCGATGACGATCTCGCGGATCGAGCCGATGAAACGGTTGAGCGCCTGTGCCAGCTCTCCGAGTTCATCGGCGCGGTCGCTCTCGACCTGCTTGCTGAGGTCGCCCTCGCCCTCGGCGATATCGCGCACCCGCGTCAAGATCCCGGCCAGCGGCTTCAGCACCAATCGGGTCAGGGCGAAGCTCACCGAGACCACCAGCACCAGGTTGAGCACGAGCACGATCAACACGTTGCGCACCAGCGCCTCGTGCACGGCCTGGCGCAGCGGCTCGGGCGAGACGAAGAGCGACACCCTGCCCAACGGATTCTCCAGCCCGTTACCGGTATAGACCAGCTCGCGCGAGACCACATCCACGCCCTCGGGCTGTGGCATGCGCTCAATCGAGGCGACCTCGGGCCGAGCGGAAAAGCCGGCGACGAACTCGCCATCCACCCCCTCGACGGCCACGGCGACGATCGCGGGATGCCCCATCTCGCCACGCAGGATGTCATCGACCGTGGCCATCGCGAAATCCCACAGCGGTTTGGGCAGACCGGTCTCCAGCCGCTCGAAGGCGGCGGTGATGTCATGCTGCTGACGCGCCGTCTCGGTAGCCTCGACCCGCATCACGTCCCAGACGCCATAGCTGACCAGCACCACCGAGACCACGAGGATGAGTGCCAGATTCAGTTTCGTCTTCAGACCGCTTGTCATCTTGCTCAAATCCCTCGGTGGCAGTTGGCGAATCGCTATCATCGGGTCGGGAGCGGCGGGGCGTCATAGAGACCGCAGTCTGGCCATCGCCCCTGACATCGCCGATCAGCAAAGGCACCGCCAAGCGATCCGGCCAATGAGACGAAACGGTGAAAGAGGTCGGGCAGAGACGGCATTCGGTCGCCCGAGCCGCGGGATCCGGTTGCAGATAGCTGCCGTCCATATCCGGACTATTCTGTATAAGCGCATCGTCGCGAAGGGCCGGATCGGCAGAAACAGGCGGGTGCCGCTTGACAATAGCCACGGCGACATGACTTAAGACAGGATCCTTGCATGCCCACGGCGATCCACCACGCAGCGATTGAGCACTTGGAATCCCCATGCGGGACAGCAGCGACAGCTCGAAGCCGGCCAGGGCCAATGGTGACACAGACGTTTGCGCGCATCATCACATGCCCCACGTCGCAAACTCAACCATCGAGGCATGTCATCACAGGTTCACCAGCACTGATGACTGGACGAGGGCGCACGCGCCAGGCGCGGTCATGCGTTGCTCCCTACAGGGACGGGGAGCGCGCGAGGAGTGCATCCAACCCCATTGACATGCGCAGCGGCAATCCATGCCCGAGGCTTCGCAGACTGAGAAGTTGAGCAGCATGATTCATAAGAATTCCATCAAATTCAAATTGATATTCGTGATCTCGGTGATCACGCTGCTGCTGATGTGCGTCCTCTTCTTCCTCCAGCTCTACAACTCGTTCCGGCTCGAATCGGCGATCGAGCGCAGCAGCCTCAGCACCCTGCAGGACTATATCGAGCAGGAACACACGGCCATGGTCGACAAGTTCGAGGAGGACATCGAGCACTACCTGCAGATGATGGCCCTCACCGTCGCCCACGAACTCTACAATCTCAACCTGCTCTCGCTCCAGGACAAGACCGACAAGCTCGTCCAGCACCAGGCGGTGTGCTCGATCGCGGTGATCGACAACCTCACCCACGAGGCGATCGCCAGCGCGCGCCGCCAGGGGGTGAGCGGCTGCATGCCGCGCACCCTGGAGATCGTCTACAACGACGAGTCGATCGGTCGGCTCGAGGTCGAATACACCCTGGCGCCGATCCAGCAACTCATCGGGGAGAAACGACGCCAGCTGCACGAGACCCGCGAGCATCTGCACGAGGACATCGCCAGCGCCACCCGTGAGAGCATCATCGTCCAGACCCTGATCTATCTGTTCGTCACCCTGATCCTGGTTCGCCTGACCGCGCGCCAGATCAATCGCAACATCATCAACCCCATCTACGCCCTGATGGACGACATGCAGCGCATGCACAGCCAGGACCCGGTCGCGCTGCAGCTCAGGAATCGCCCCCACAGCAACGACGAACTCGGCAAGCTCAGCCGCTATTTCTACGACAACATCGCCGAGCTGATCTCCCAACTCAACCAGCGCGCCAACTACGACAGCCTCACCCGCCTGCTCTCGCGCCAGCGCCTGATCTACGACATCGAGCACGCCGCCAGTTTCAACCTCGCGATCCTCGACATCGACCGCTTCAAGGAGGTCAACAACTTCCTCGGCATGAACGCCGGCGACGACTTCCTGCGCTCGACCGCCACCCTGCTGCGCCAATTCTTCGCCCACCAGCCCTACGCCATCTACCGCCTCAACGGCGACGAGTTCGCCATCTTCGACAGCCGAGGCGATGCGCTGGAAGCGTTCGAGATGCACATCCTGGCCTTCGTCGAGCGCTTCGGTAACAAGGAGCAGACCGTCAAGGGCGAGACCATCACCGCCTCGATCAGCGCCGGCATCGCCAGCAGTCGCCACCCCAGCCCGATCGTCGCTGCCACCACCGCACTCAAGTACGCCAAGCTCAAGCACACCAAGATCGCCACCTTCCAGGAGGACCTGCCGATCCTCAAGGAGTACCAGCAGAACCTGAAGACCACCCGGATCATCCGCAAGGCGATCACCCAGGACTGGATCACGCCTCACTTCCAGCCGATCCAGGACGTCCGTACCGGTCGGATCTGCAAGTACGAGGCACTGATGCGCATCAGCGACGCCGAGGGCACCCTCTACACCCCCGCCGAGTTCCTCGCCGTCTCCAAGCGCTCGGGCAACTACAAGGAGCTGTCGGCGAGCATGCTGCGCAAGTCGGTCGCCTGCTTCAGCGCCACCGAACTGGCCCTGAGCATCAACCTCGCGATCGAGGACATCGAGGAGAGCGACATCCTCGACACCCTCGAAACACTGCAGCGCCAGCACGGCGTCATGGACCGGCTGATCTTCGAGATCACCGAGCAGGAGGGCTTCTCCAGCCCGGAGCGGATCAAGGCGTTCATCGATCAGGTCAAGCGCCTCGGCGCACGGGTGGCGATCGACGACTTCGGCAGCGGCTACTCCAACTTCGAGACCCTGATCCATCTCGATATCGACTTCCTCAAGATCGACGGCTCGCTGATCAAGAACATCCTCACCGACCCTCATGCCGAGGTCATCGTCGAGACCATCGTCGACTTCGCCCGACGCCTCGGCATCAAGACCATCGCCGAGTTCGTCAGCGACGAGGCGATCTATCGCAAGATCGCCTCCCTGGGAATCGATTTTGCCCAGGGTTACTACATCGGCAAGCCCGCGCCGCTGATCAGCCACAAGGTGCGCAGCGCCGATCTCTGATCCATCACTGGGGTCAGCCGCGGGCGCTGGGCTATAATCCGGCGCCATGAACCCGCTCTCGCTGCTGCACCTCTCCTCCGGGCCGATCCGCAACCGTCTGCTGCGCGATCTCATCCTGCTGGTCGCCGGCACCGTCGGCCTGCTGGTGCTGATCAACGTGTTGCTGATCGACGACATCAAGCACGACCTCGCCGGCAACCGCATCGAGTCGGCCTCGGCGCTGGTGCGCGACGAGGTGCGCGGCCTGCTCCTCCCGGTGCAGCAACAGCTGCTGATCGTGCGCGACGGCATGGAGAGCGCCGGGCTCGGCCCGCTCGACGAACAAGCGCTCAACGAGCGTCTCACCCCCATCCTCGCCCACATGCCCCAGGTCGCCGGCGCCATCGAGGCCGGCGCCGACGGCGCCGAATACTTCCTCGGGCGCACCCGCGAGGGCTGGCTGACCCGGGTGCGCGACCCCGAGGATCCGCAGCGGCTGCGCATCACCCGCTGGGACGCTCAGCTCAAGGCGCTCGAGACCCGTGAACAGGGCAGCGATTACGATCCCCGCGACCGCCCCTGGTATCGCAACGCCACCGCCCACCCCGACACCCAGGTATGGAGCGCGCCCTACATCTTCGCCTCGCTCGGCGTCCCCGGCACCACGGTCGCGATCGCCCGCGAACAGGCGGGCGAGCTGCGGGTGAGCGCGCTCGACGTCACCCTCGAGCGCATCGTCGGCACCATCGAGGGGCTCGATCTGCCACCGGGGGGCTACGGCTTCCTGTTCAACGGCGACGGCGGCGTCTTCGTCCCCTCGCCCGAGGTCAGCGGCAGTCACGCCAGCGATCGCGCCGCCAGCTTCTTCTCCGCGCACGAGCGCCTCGGCGGCCCGCTGGCCTTCGATGCCGTGGCCGCCTGGAAGGACGCCGACCGTCCCGCCGACGGACTGGTGCGCTTTCGCAGCGGCGGACGCGACTGGTGGGGCGGCTTCCGCCCGCTGACCGACCATCCCGAGGGCGCCTGGGTCGCCGTCGCGCTACCGGTCTCGGCCACCCTCACCATCCTTCAGAGCCGCTGGCACATCGTCGCGCTCACCGCGTTCGCCATCCTCGCCGCCAGCCTCACCATGGCCTCGGTGGTGGTGCGCAAGTACAGCCGCCAGCTACGCGACCTGCCCAGGCTCACCATCGATCGGCGCCATCCGCAGCAGGACCTGCGCGAACTCATCCGCAGCGGCGAGGGCGCGCACCTGGAGTTCAAATCCACCATGCGGATGAATCTCCACACCAAGACCCCGGGCAAGGAGATCGAGCTGGCCTGGCTCAAGGGCGTGACCGCCTTCCTCAACACCGAGGGCGGCATCCTGCTGATGGGCGTGGCCGACGACGGCACCCTGCTCGGCATGGACGCCGACAAGTTCGAGAACGACGACAAGTGCCAGCTGCACTTCAAGAACCTGCTCAACCAGCACCTCGGCCCCGAATACGCCCGCTACGTGCGCTTCTTCCTCCTCGAGCTCGACGGCGTGCGTCTCGGTGCGGTCGAGTGCGAGCGCGCCGATGCGCCGGTGTTCCTCCACGACGACAAGAAGCGCGAGCTGTTCATCATCCGCAGCGGCCCCTCCAACATTGAGCTGTCGATCAGCCGTGCGCTGAAATACATCCGTACCCGCTTCTGAGTCCGGTCTCCACAATCTTTCCGCAATCCCTGCACCGAGCCTGCACCCGCCCCACCTAACCTGAAGGTGTCGGAGCAAACGGGCTCCACCGCCGCCCAGCGGCGCGCCCATTCCAACCAGCAGGAGCGCAGAAGATCATGAACACCCGACTCGACACCCCCCGCATCCGTGGCATCGCACTCGCCGTCGGCCTCGTCGTCGCCGCCCCGATCGCACTCGCCATGCCCTTCGGCCCCGGATACGGCTACGGCCCGGGCGACGAGTTACCCATGCCCATGGCGCGCATGGCCGACCGCCTCGACCTCGACGACGCCCAGCGCGACCAGGTCCGCGTCATCCTCGACGAGGCCCGTCAGGCCCGCGAGCAACAGCAGCTCGAGACCCGCAAGCGCATCAACGAGCTGCTCACCGACGCGCAGCGCGCCGAGCGCGACCGGCTCAGCGAGCGACGCATCGAACGCCGCGTCGACCGACTCGACGAGCGCGTCGGCCTCACCGCCGAGCAGACCCAGACGCTCACCGAGCTGTTCCAGCGCCAGCACCAGCAGCTCGACCTCACCCGCACCGAGCTGCGCGAGGCGGTCGCCGAGATCCTCACCGAGGAGCAGCGCGCCGCCCTCGACACCCCGATGCAGCGCCGCGGCCACCACGCGCCGATGCGCCACCACGGCCCGGGCCCGATGCCCGGCGGCTACCCGATGATGCCCGGTGATTGCGATCGGTTCTGAACACTAATCCATCACCGCAAAAGAAAACCGGCGCACCCTCAATGGGCACGCCGGTTTTCATCAAGCAAGCATCTCGCACGTTCGATTTCGAGCCTTGCGGCGGCCAAGCGTATTGCATGCGTCTTAATGCTCATTGTGATTTATTGAGCATTGCAGCCGTAGCGATCCGCCATCAGCTGCTCGACGCTCGGGCGTTTTAATCCTTGTTGTAGTGAATTGAGCATTGCGGCATACAGGCGGGTGTTGTGCGCGGCCTCGGACTGCTCGTTTCAATCCTTGTTGTAGTGGGTTGAGCATTGCGGCCCGGCGCCGCGCCATGGAAACACGCTCGCAGTGGCTGTTTCAATCCTTGTTGTAGTGGATTGAGCATTGCGGCGAGCACGCGCAACGCGAAGGCCACGCCCTCGGCGGGGTTTCAATCCTTGTTGTAGTGGATTGAGCATTGCGGCTAGCGCTGAGGTGAGCAGCCACGGCTGGTATGTCACGTTTCAATCCTTGTTGTAGTGGATTGAGCATTGCGGCCTTCTCGCGCGCCCAGTTCTTCTACATGCTTAGCCGGTTTCAATCCTTGTTGTAGTGGATTGAGCATTGCGGCGCTAACGGCGCTGGTCCGGCTCACCCCGTCCATGGTGTTTCAATCCTTGTTGTAGTGGATTGAGCATTGCGGCCCTCGTCTACGTGCAGGCTGGCACGGCCTATGCGACGTTTCAATCCTTGTTGTAGTGGATTGAGCATTGCGGCGCCATCTCGTAGACGCAACGGTAGCCGGGAGACAGCTGTTTCAATCCTTTTTGTAGTGGATTGAGCATTGCGGCCAAGTTTGCCCTTTCGTACGCCAGGTAGGTAGTCGCGTTTCAATCCTTGTTGTAGTGGATTGAGCATTGCGGCCGGCCGCAAGCAGCCGCTTTGTCAGGGTCGAGCTGAGTTTCAATCCTTGTTGTAGTGGATTGAGCATTGCGGCTGGTGCGCGGGGCGCATGCTCGCGCCTTCACCGTGGCGTTTCAATCCTTGTTGTAGTGGATTGAGCATTGCGGCCAGCGTATGCGGCTGCTTGGCTCTCCAGCTTACCCCGGTTTCAATCCTTGTTGTAGTGGATTGAGCATTGCGGCGTGCCGCAATAGTCCGCAGCCGGTGCCGACATAGTGGTTTCAATCCTTGTTGTAGTGGATTGAGCATTGCGGCGCTTTACGATGTCGGGGACCGCCTCAAACTCTGCGGGTTTCAATCCTTGTTGTAGTGGATTGAGCATTGCGGCGTACGTCCGTGACACGTCGACATGCGTGGCTGTGGGGTTTCAATCCTTGTTGTAGTGGATTGAGCATTGCGGCGCCAGCACCACCACCAGCAGCGGCGCGCACGCAGGGTTTCAATCCTTGTTGTAGTGGATTGAGCATTGCGGCTGCAGCTCGGCAAGATCGTGCTGCACCTGACTGAGGCGTTTCAATCCTTGTTGTAGTGGATTGAGCATTGCGGCCTGCCGACGGGGCGGCTCATGCGGCGCAGGCGGGAGGTTTCAATCCTTGTTGTAGTGGATTGAGCATTGCGGCGCATGGAACGGGAACCGCACACCATGATGACGGACGGTTTCAATCCTTGTTGTAGTGGATTGAGCATTGCGGCCGCAAACTCTCTAAAAAAGCATAAAATTCAGTTACATAACCCTGAAAAACAAGTGCTCTAAAAGTGCGTTTCAGAGTGGGAATCGGCTTAAAAACACCTGAAAAAAGCGCTCCCCGCATCGAAAAAACTCACAAAAAATCAAAACATTCAAAGACTTGCAACACACGCGCGATCAAGCGCAGATATTTTTGTAACAGCAGTCTTCACAACGCAGGGGCGAGCGGGTACGCGCCGGTAGTCTGCCTGTCTCGATGATATCAAAGATCTCGTCAATCAGATGCCGGGTCTGCGTGATCCTCACCGTGCTCACGGGCACTTCGATCAGATGGCTGCCGTCGCGAATATAGGCGACGAACCCGCGCTCGACCGGCAACCCATACGTCTCGGTGATCAGCATCGCATACAGCAGGATCTGTGTTTCATGGGTCTTGAACACCTGTTCGCGGCGCGGGGTGTATTTGTAGTCCAGTGGCGCCATGGTGCCGTCGGCGAGCCACAGCACCTCGTCGACGATACCGCGCAGCCGCAACCTCGGCGATGCCAGATAGACCTCGGTTTCGCGTCGGGTGGCGCCGATGCGCCGACGCAGATAATCGCGATTCTCGACCGAGCGGCGCCGATGTACCTCGCGCCCACGCAACACCTTGTAGCGCTGGTCTTCGTGCTGGGCGATGTGCTGCACGTTCATGAACCAGGTGAAGCGTGGGCAATAGACGTGTTCGAGCACCTCCGACGGCGTCACCATCGGCGTCGTCTCGGTGTCGTCGGACCACTCGCTCACAGGAACAGCGCCCGCACCTGGTCGGTCACCAGGCGCTTGTCGAAGGCCTGACCGAGCACCACCACCTTTCTGAAGTCGCTCTCGCACAGCGGGAAGATGTAGACCGAATCCACCTCGGAATCGATCTGCTCCTCGACCTGCAGCCGCAGCTCGTCGAGCCGGTTACGCTCGATGGTGCCGAGGAACACCGATTTCTGTACTCGGTAGAGACCGGCCTCCTTGCACAGCTTGGCGATGCGCCCGCGCGGCTTGTCGGCGACGATGTCGTAGATGATCCACACCAGGGTCTCAGTCGTCTTCATCAGGCCCCCTCCCGATCCAGTCGTTGGCGAGTCGATGGCAGTCGAGCTGTACGCTGTCGCGTCGCTTGATGCGACGGTTGCGATAACGGATCTGCTCATCGAGATGGGCTCCGAAGCGCTCCATCAGCACCGCCTTGCCCTGCTTGTTGAGGATCAGCCCGTTGTGCAGCGGGTCGAACAGCTCGGGCTTGACCTTGCGCGCGGCGAACAGCCCGACCACGGTCTCGTCGGCCCAGATGCGATAGCACTCGATCAGGTCGAAGACCAGCGACTTCTTGCGGTAGTGGTCGGTGTGAACGAAACCGACGTAGGGGTCGAGCCCGGCGAGAATGCAGGCGCGCTCGACGGTACCGTAGAGCACCCCGTAGCTGTAGTTGAGCAGGCAGTTGAAGGGATCGCGCGCGGGGTTGCGCGAACGCGCGTCGAAGCGCTGCGACTCGGGCAGCAGCAGATTCACCGCCTCCCAGTAAGTCCGCCCCGCCCGTCCCTCGATCCCCATGATGGTCTCGCGCTGCGCATCGAGCAGCCCGTCGAGCGCATCGAGCGCGTCGCGATGAACGCGCAGCGCCTCGATGCGCCGGGTCAGCTCGGCGCTCAACCGGCTGCGCCGCGAGCGCGCCTCGCCGAGAAAGCGGATCTGGTTGTCGAGCTTGCGCACGACCCAGCCGAGCGCCAGGCGCAGGCCCGCCTCGGTATCGGCCAGCCGTAGCTGGGCACGGCGGATCGCGGTGGTCGAGCCGGGACGCCCATGCCAGACCCGCGCGTAGGGATCACCGACGCGGTCGAGGAAGACGATATCGATGTTCTTCTCGATTGCCAGCTGAATGGCATCGGTCGACAGGCTCGCCCCGGTGGTGATGAGGATCGAGCGTACCTTGCGTGCGGCGACCTCCTGCTGCTGTTCCTTGATGCGCACCACGAACAGCTCGCCCCGGCGGTGCAGATAGGTCCCGAAAGTGGTGAGGATCAACTCCATCGATCGACTCCCGGACACAGGCCCGAACAACGCTCAGCCAAGCAGTGACGGGGCACACCCGCATGATCCGCCCCAAGACGTCACTCGCTGGCGACGAGACAGCCATAGCCGTGGCTGACGGCATGCCCACAGGCCATGCCGTCGGGCAGCACGGCGTTGGTGGCGAACTCACCGACCAACCCGAGCAACCGCTCACCCTTGTAGTGACAGGTGCGCCGGCGGTGGGCGATGAAGGTCACATAGAGCCGCTCCGGGAAGGTGACCCCCAGACCGCGCAACGTCACCAACAGGCTCGCGGTCAGCAACCGCTCGCACTCACGGCGCTGGGCCGGCGCGTCGAGCTGGCGGTAGCGCCGATAGTTCTCCTGGTTGAACAGCAGCACCGGGGTATCGAACCGATAGCGCAGCAGCCGCGTCGCCACGCCGAAGGTCCCGGTCCCGGCGCGCACCGTGGCATCGGTCACCTGTACCGGCTCGTCGCCGAGGCGCAGCCTCAGATCGAGCCAGGGCAGATCAAGCAGCCGTTGCGCCGCTTCGGCCCAACCCACCACCAGCCCCTGCCCCGCGTGCCAGCGGTACTGCACCCGGGGATAGCGAAAGAGCGGCCGACCGGTGGCCGGGTCGTGCTGGTGGAAGAGCGCGTCCTCGCGAAAGGCGTTACCCAGCGCACCGCGTAGCTGGCGGATACGCGGCTCGGCCTCGCCGCTGAGTTCGCGATCCCAGCGCAGACCGATCCGAGCCTGGGGGATCTCGGCTAGAAGATGCATGATGAGTCCTCGATGGGTAGTGCGACGAAACCGGCGGCGCGATCATAGGTCGCGGGACCGGCCTCGATGCGGTTGATCTCGTCGCGGTCGATCCCCTCGCCATCGCGGACATGGACCTGGATCACCCGCTCGTGGAAGGCGCGTTTGAAGGCGCGGAAAGCGCGTTTCTGCTCGGCCGGTCCGAGCGTCGGATCGTCGCGCAGGGCGCGGTAGCGCGCCCACAGCCGGGCATCGGCGGGGCGACGCACCACGAACAACGCCACCAGTGCCGGCGCCGACTCGATCAGCCGAAAACCTTGCTCGACCCCGAGCAGGTCACCGCGCGCGAGCAGCTCGTCGACCCGCGTCTGGTCCTGACGTGCCCAGCAACCGCTGAAATAATCCTGGCTGAGGCTGAGGAACTCGGCCTCGTCCCAGTAGGCGCGCGTGCCCAGACAGCCCTGGGTGACATCGATCAGCGCCGCGTCGTAGACACGCCGCCACAACGGCTCGCCGGGGGTGCCATCGGCACGCGTGGCGCACAGCTGCCACAGATGGACCTCGCCGGTGCCATCGGCCTCGGCGTGACGGTTACAGCGACCGGCGGCCTGGATGATCGAGTCGAGCGGCGCCAGATCGCGATGCACCACCGGGAAGCTGAGGTCCACCCCGGCCTCGACGAGCTGGGTGGCGACCACCACCACGGGCTCGCCACGCGCGCGCAGGCGTTGGATCAGACGAATCCGCACGCGTCGGTCGAACGGGGTGAGATCGGTCGAGAGCGCCACCAGCGGCTGTCCTGGGAGACGCTCGCGCAGCTGCACGAACAGCGCCCGCACCGCCCGGCGACGATTGAGCACCACCAAGGTGGCGCGCCGATCATCGGCCAGCGCCGCTGCCAGCCGCTCACCGAAGGCATCGAGGGTAAGCGGTTCGCGGTGATGGGCATGGAGCCGGGTGCGGGCGAGCGCGCGGAAGTGGGCCTCGTGGTCGGGCAACAGCTCAACCGCGTCACCCGGACGGAAGATCAGCGGCCGGGTCGCGGTGAGCAGCACGATGCGCGCGCCATAGACACGCGCGGCGGTCATGAACAACTGCCGTAGCGCCGCCCAGTAACGCAGCGGCAACGCCTGCACCTCGTCGAGCAGGATCAGCGCACCGGTCAGCTGACCGGCGCGCTTGAGGTTGGCGTTGCGCGGACTGAGCAGGGTGTAGAGCAATTGATGGAAGGTGGTCACCACCAGCTCGCTCTGCCAGGTCTCGACCAGCAGGGCGCCGGCGCCATCGGCCTCGTACTCGTTCTCGGCGTCGCGATAGCGCGACTCGCTGAGGTGATGGTGCTTGAGCAGCAGGTCCTCGCGCACGTCCAGCCCGGACTCGGCGAGCACGCCACGCAGCACCGCATGGTTCTGATCGATCACCGAGGTGAACGGCAGACAATAGATGATGCGGGGCGCCACCGCGTCGCGTCGCTCGATCAACGCCCGCAACCGCAGCGCGGCATCGAGCAGGCTCAGGGTCTTGCCCGCCCCGGTCGGCGCGGTCAGGGTCAGCAGTGGCGCCTCGGGGTGCGCCGCCCAGGTGGCGGTGACGGTCTCGGCGATCTGCGCGCGACGGGCATCGAGCGAGTCGGGCGCGGGCGCGACCTCGAAGTGGCGCGCCTTGTAGCGGCTCACCGCATCGACCGGCAGCACCTGACGCTGACGCCGCGCGCCAGCCAAGGCGGTATCGGTCTTGTCCAGCGCCAGTAGCGCGCCGAACCCGGCGAGCAGTGACAACGCCTCGTCGAGCGTGGTGAGGGCACGGCGTAGTCGCGAACCGGCCACCGCCCGCCCGCGCAGCCCCGACTCGATCGTTTCGGAATCGGGGATCGACAGCGGCGCGGTGAGGTGGAGCCGCTCCAGCAGCCAGCCATGGATGCCCGCCAGATCGAGCGCGCCGAGCTGGGTGCGCAACACGCAATCGGGCTCGGCGAACGCGGCACGGGTCCGCGCCAGGAGCTGCGACCAGTGATCGAAGGTGAGTGCGCCATGATGGCGCCGCACCGCGATGAACAACGCCAGCCGCTGCCACAACGGCCAGTCGAGCGCACCGCTGTAGTGCCAGGCGAGCAGCGCGCCCAACTCGGCATGATGACTGAGCGCCGAGC
The DNA here is from genome assembly GCF_003718675.1 of Marichromatium sp. AB32. Taxonomy (NCBI): domain Bacteria; kingdom Pseudomonadati; phylum Pseudomonadota; class Gammaproteobacteria; order Chromatiales; family Chromatiaceae; genus Marichromatium; species Marichromatium sp. AB32. Next base: position 36,636 of record NZ_RHFJ01000024.1, on the reverse strand, counting down.
GGCGCCCCCGGCCGAGCAGATAGTCCTGGAACCAGGGGGTCGCTTTGCCGATGTCATGGAACAGGCCAGCGTGATAGGCGAGCGCACGGATCTCGGGGCGCGCGCCGGGGGCGATGCTCGCCGCCGCGCGCTCGGCGACCCGCTGCAGATGCGCGGGCAGCGGGTCGCCCGGGTGGGCCAGGGTCTCAGAGAAAGGCGATGGTCTCGGTGTCGCGGACATGCAGCATTCCCTCCGTGGCCTGGACCCGGATCGGTCCACCGTCATCGGCCACCACCACCTCGCGATAGCGGTGCACCACCCGCTCAGGGTCCATCAGCGTCGGTATCCGCACCCGACGATAGAGCCGGTCGTCGTCATAGTGCACCTTGAGCCCATCACCGATGGGCACCGCGCTCGCCACCCGGTACGTCCCCGCCGGTAACGCCCGCGCCTCGCCGGCAGCAACCCAGCGGGTCTCGGCCAGACAGGCGGCGAGCCCCAGACAGGGGGTGTAGACGCTGTATCCGTCGCGCAGCGACTCGGCCAACCGCGCCGCCTGGTCTGCATCGAGCCCGCCGACATGGATGCGGAAACAGGGATCGCGGAGGAACTCGCAGTTGACCTGGGTATGGGTATTGGCCCCGGCGCGCGGACGGAAGAAGGCGTCGGTACCGTCCTTGGTCTGCAGCAGGTTGAGCGCCGCGCGCATCACCCGCAGCGGCGCGCGCAACCCCACCGCCACCTGCACCCGTTCCCAGCCGAGCGCGGCGTGGTAGTCCTCCTTGCCGAGGCCGAGCACGGCACCGAGCAACCCGAGCACCGCCGGGGGCGGCAGCAGCGGATAGCTCACCGGGCTCATCGCCGAGTAGGGCTTTTTGAACAGCGCAGACTCGCCGCTGAGGTCGAAGGCCAGGACCTGCATGGCTAGAGCTCCAGCGCCTGGGGCTCCAACCCGGCGGCACGGGCGAGCGCGATGAAGTCATCGACCTGCTCACCGGCGCGGCAACGCAGTCGCGCATCGGCCATCACCCGCAGTCCGGTGAGCCTCGACATCGCCGACCAGCCCTGGAGCAACTCGCCGACATCGAGGGTGAAGTCGCGGGTCGAGCGCAGCGCGGTGTCCTCGCGGTCCTGGTCGGCGAGCGCGATACGCCGAGGCAGCGCGCCCAACCGATATCCGGGCTGATACTCGGCAACGACCAGCAACAGCGGATCGTGACCGAGCTTGGAGTGAGTGTTGAGATCGGCGGTGCCGCGCCACAGCGCCGCAAGCAGGGCATCGAGGTCCGCCGCGCTCATCCGCGTGCTGCGCGCGGCCGCCTCGTTGACCACGCCATAGGCCGCGATCAACGCATAGGGCAGCAGCCAGCGCTCGGCGAACGACTTCTGGTTCGACTTGGCATTACCGGCGTAGGCTGCGGTCTGCTGCACCAGGGTCGGACTGACCCGGTGCAGCGAGCGGTTGAAGGCGGCGAACTGGGTCGCGCCGGTGAGCTGCAACGAGGGCTCGTTCTTGCCCAGCGGCAGGGTGGCGCCGAACAGTCGCGCATCGATACAGCCACTGAGCACCGCCTCCTCCAACGCCTGCCGCTTGGCCTCGCCCTTCTTGTCCCGCGCCACCTCTTTCAGGAACTGCTCGGCGCGATCCTTCCCCTCGCAAAGGTGTCCGTCGGCCTTGAGGGTGTCGCGGATCAGCACCTCGCGCCCGGCGGCGAGGCGACGCTCGACATCGGGCTCCTGGGCGAGGAAGTAGTCGCGCACGGTGCGTTTGATGCGCACGTCGCTGACCGTCGCCTCGCCGGTCTCGGGGTCGGTGCGCGGACGGTTCTCGTCGAGCGGGTCGCCATTGGGGTTGCAGTCCCTGGCCTCGTAGACGAACAGAATCTCGTAACGATTGGTGATCGGTTGCATGGTGTGGTCCTTGCGCGATGCGATGAACGATGGCTCAGGCGACGGACTCGGCCGCCGCACGGTCGAGCTGGCCGATGCGATAGGCGAGGCTGTAGCCGAGGGTGAAGGCGAAGGTGGCCTCCTCGTCGCTGATCGACCAGCTGTCGCCACAGTGGATCCAGGCGTTGGCAAGATCGGGATCGAGTCCGGTGATGACATAGCCGAGCTTGTCGTACTGGGCGAGCTTGGCGTGCCCCTCGCGATAGAGTCGGCGCAACTGCTCGCGGGTGAGCACGCGACCGACGAACTTCTTGGCGAAGGGCGCACCGCCTCGCTCCTGGTGCTGCACCGAGGTGACCTGCGCGACATAGCAACCGGTGAGGAAGGCCACCACCAGCTCGGGGCGGTGGAAGAAGTCTTGGTGCTCGCGCACATAGCGCCCATAGGCACTGTCCGGGATGACCTCTGACATGACGGGGTGCTCCTTCACGGATGGGGGGACGATCAGGCCGGTGCGCCGGGCGAAGCGGTACAGTCCCCAAGCCTGACGGGTGGTGTAGTGCAACAGTTTCGGATCGCGGCGACCGATGGCGACCAACCGCGCCACCAGGGCGTGGAGGAAGTGGCGCCGATCGATCGCGCGGGCGGCGAAGAGCGCGGTCAGCCAGTCGCGCACCGTCTCGTCGCTCGGCTTGAGACCGGCGTCGGAGAAGTCGCGGAAGGTATTGGCGGTGATCCGCAGCGGCTTGTCCTCCTTCTTGTCGACCTGGATCAGATCGGGCGCCGCGGCGATCTCCTTCACCGCGCGGTGCAACGCCCGCAGCCGGCTCGGCAGGAGCTGCTGCACCTCGGCCTGGACCCGCCAGGCGGCGTTCTGCTTCTTGTAGAACACCAGCGCGAAGGCGAGCTGGTCGCCACGCGCGGCGAATTCGTCGACCAGCTCCAGCTCGTCGGCGACCAGATCCGCGGTGCGGTCGAGCCGGTAGCGCTCCGGGTGCTGCTCCAGGCGCCAGCCCAGCTCCTCGCGCACCTCGGGATCGTTGCTGTAGGGGAGGATCAGATAGGTCTGACCGGCCATGGTGGCGCTCAGCCGACCCTCGACGAGATTGATCGTGTCGGTGATACGCAGCGCGCAGTCGCCGCAGACCGGGAAGTTGCGATGCGCCGCGTCGGCGCGGAAACCACCGGCGATGCTGCCGGGATTGTTGAGGTTGTAGCAGGCGAGCACCGAATAGTTACCGTAGACGGTCCGCCCCGCGCCGCCGCAGACGGCGCAGCAGCCCGACTCGCGCACCCCGCCGCCGGCGAAGGCCCGCAGCGCCTGACGCACCAACACCTCGCGCACCGCCGGCCAGCCGTACACCGGCGCCATCGCTGCATCGGCCCAGTAGAGATAGCCGCGATGGTCGGCGTCCTCACCGGCCGCCGCGCGCGCCTCGCGCACGGCGGCGAGGATGGTCTCGGGCTCGCGCTCGAAGGTTGCAAGCGTCGCCGCGAGCCAGTCGCGCCCTTCGGCCGAGACCTCCTCGGCCTCGGCGAGCTGGACGACCGCGCGCTTCAACCGCGCCAGGGTCTTGACCGAATCCGTGCCGGAGAACTTGCAGCATGGGGTGAGGTCGGTGCCGTTCGGCGGTCCCGAGCGATAGACGACCCCCTGGTTGCCGTTGTAGGGCTTGCACCCGACCCAGCCGCCGGCTGCGTCGAAGCACAGCGCCTGCCCGCGGTCGTAGTTCTCCGGCATGCCCTCGTTGAGTCGTTCCCAGGCGGCGCGCTCGGGCAGGCAGCGGCTGAACTCGTAGAATCGTTGAAACATCCCTGGTTCCTCTTCTGCGCAGCGCGGTCTCCGTGACGGCCATGCAACTACGACGACCTCGCCGAGTCCATCGCCACAAGCTTGCCGAAAGACCGTACACATCCCCATGCTATACCATCGCGTGACACCATCGATTGGCCCCGGTCAATCCCGGCAAGGCATCGCTCCGTGCCGATCGCACCACACCCCGACCCCGACGCCCCGGCAAACACCCGGGGCGTCGCCGATTCAGGACACCGCAACCCCGTGAACGACACCATCCGCCTGCGCGGCGTGCGCCAGAACAATCTCAAGGACCTCGACCTCGACCTGCCGCTCGGCGAGCTGACGGTGGTGACCGGGGTCTCGGGCTCGGGCAAATCGTCGCTGGCCTTCGACACCATTTATGCCGAGGGTCAGCGCCGCTATGTCGAGACCTTCTCGCCCTATGCGCGTCAGTTCCTCGACCGCATGGACCGCCCCGCCGCCGAGCGCATCGAGGGCATCCCACCGGCGATCGCCATCGATCAGACCAACCCGGTGCGCACCTCGCGCTCGACCGTCGGCACCATGACCGAGCTCAACGACCACTTGAAGCTGTTGTTCGCGCGCGCCGCGCGGCTGTTCTGTCACGGCTGCGGTCGGGCGGTGCGGCGCGACCGCCCCGAGGACATCTGGGCAAGCCTGCTCACCAGCCATCACGACGCGCGCGCGCTGATCTGCTTCGAGGTCGAGGTGCCCGAATCGCTGGGGTTGGAGCAGGTGCGGGCGATGCTCGCCCAGCAGGGCTATGTGCGGCTGCTGGAGGAGACCGATACCCGCATCACCGTGATCCAGGATCGGCTGCGGATCGACCCCGAGCAGCGCGCGCGCGCCCTGGAGGCGCTGGAGGCGGCGCTGGAGAAGGGCCACGGCCGGGTGCAGGTCCACCCGCTCGATGCAGCGCGCGCGCCCGGCCCGGCGCTGCGCTTCTCCGCCGAGCTGCACTGCCCCGACTGCGACATCCGCTATCGCGAGCCGAGCCCGGGGCTGTTCTCCTTCAACTCGCCGGTGGGGGCCTGCCCGAGCTGTCGGGGCTTCGGGCGCACCATCGGCATCGACTGGGACCAGGTCGTCCCCGATCCCGCCAAGACCCTGCTCGGCGGCGCGATCAAACCGATCCAGAGCGACAGCTATGCCGAGGTCCAGGACGACCTGCTGCGTTTCGCCCACGCCCGCGGCCTCCCCACCGACATCCCCTGGTCGGCGCTCACCGCGGCCGACCGCGACTGGGTGATCGACGGCGAGGGCGAGTGGGAGGACGGCGTGTGGTACGGGCTGCGCCGCTTCTTCGCCTGGCTGGAGGGGCGCAGCTACAAGATGCACGTACGGGTGCTGCTCTCGCGCTATCGCGCCTACGCGCCCTGCAGCCAGTGCAACGGGGCCAGACTCGAAGACGAGGCGCTCGACTGGCGACTCGGCGACACCGCACTCGCCGCGCGCACCCTGCCCGTGGCGGCGCGCTTCCGTCACGACCGCGTCAGCATGGAGGCGCAACGCTGGGCGGCGCTGCCGGGGCTCGCGCTGCACGACCTGATGTGTCTGCCGCTGGCGCGACTGCGCGACTTCTGCGACGCGCTCACCCTCGACGCCGGGCTCGATCAGGCGCTCGACCAACTGCTCGGCGAGATCCGCGCGCGGCTGCGCTATCTGTGCGCGGTCGGGCTCGGCTATCTCACCCTCGATCGGCAATCGCGCACCCTCTCCGGCGGCGAGGTACAGCGCATCAACCTCACCACCGCGCTCGGCACCTCGCTGGTCAACACCCTGTTCGTGCTCGACGAGCCGAGCATCGGGCTGCACCCGCGCGACATGGCACGACTGGTCGCGGTGCTGCAGCGGCTGCGCGCGGGCGGCAACTCGCTGCTGGTGGTCGAGCACGACCCGCAGGTGATGCTCGCCGCCGACCGTATCGTCGACATCGGCCCGGGGCCCGGCGAGCACGGCGGCGAGGTGGTGTTCTCGGGCAGCCCACAGGCACTGCTCGCGGCCCCCGACTCGCTCACCGGCGACTATCTCGCCGGGCGCCGCCGCGTCGCCCCGGAGCGCGCGGCGCGCCCGATCGACGAGGCCACCCGCTGGCTGCGCCTGCGCGGGGCGCGCGCGCACAACCTCAAGGGGGTCGATGTCGACATCCCGCTCGACCGGCTGGTGGTGCTCACCGGGGTCTCGGGCTCGGGCAAGTCGACCCTGCTCCACGAGGTGCTCTATCGCGCGCTGTGCCAGCGCAAGGGCCACCCCGACGGCACACCGGGGGCGTTCGAGAGCCTCGCGGGCGATGACGCGATCGGCGACGTCAGCCTGCTCGATCAGTCGAGCATCGGGCGCAGCTCGCGCTCCAACCCGGCGAGCTATGTCGGCGCCTTCGACGTGCTGCGCAAGCGCTTCGCCCGCGCCCCGCTGGCCGCCGCGCGCGGCTACACCGCCGGCACCTTCAGCTTCAACAGCGGCGACGGGCGCTGCCCGGGCTGCGGCGGCACCGGCTTCGAGCACGTCGAGATGCAGTTTCTCGCCGACGTCTATCTGCGCTGCCCGGACTGCGACGGGCGTCGTTATCGCGACGAGGTGCTGGAGGTGCGCCTGCCCGGCGCCGATCCCGAGGCGCGCCCGCGCTCGATCGCCGAGGTGCTGGAGATGACCGCCACCGAGGCGCTCGCCTTCTTCGCCGGCGATGCCGAGATCGCCCGCGCCCTGGCCCCGCTGCAGGCCGTCGGGCTGGGCTATCTGCGACTTGGCCAGCCGGTGCCGACGCTCTCCGGCGGCGAGGCGCAGCGGCTCAAGCTCGCCGCCCATCTGGGTAAGCGCGCGCGCCGGCGCAAGGACGCGCCGGGGCTGCTGTTCCTGCTCGACGAGCCGACCACCGGGCTGCACTTCGCCGACATCGCGGTGCTGCTCGAGGCCTTCGAGCGGCTGATCGAGCAGGGTCACTCGCTGCTGGTGATCGAGCACAACCTCGACGTGATCGGCGCCGCCGACTGGCTGATCGACCTCGGTCCCGAGGGCGGCGAGGACGGCGGTGAACTGGTCTGCTGCGGCACGCCCCGGCAGGTCGCCGAACACCCCGGGAGCCACACCGGACAGGCGCTGCGCGAGAGCTGGGCCGCGCCCCAGATGATCGCCGAGAGCGGCGTCGACGATCAGGCCGTGACCGCGCCCGCGGCGATCGAGATCCGTCACGCCCGCGAGCACAACCTCAAGGATCTCACCCTGTCGATCCCGCGCGACCGGCTCACGGTCATCACCGGGGTCTCGGGCAGCGGCAAGAGCACCCTGGCCTTCGACATCCTCTTCGCCGAGGGCCAGCGGCGTTATCTGGAGTCGCTCAACGCCTATGCCCGCCAGTTCGTGCAACCGGCCGCGCGCGCCGAGGTCGATGCCATCCACGGCATCCCGCCGACCGTGGCGATCGAGCAGCGCACCAGTCGCGGCGGGGCGAAGAGCACCGTCGGCACCCTCACCGAGATCCATCACTATCTGCGCCTGCTCTATGTCCGTCTCGGGGTGCAGCACTGCCCCGACTGCGGGGTGGCGATCGAGCCGATGTCGGCGGCGGCGATCCTCGCCCGCATTCTCCGCGAGCACCGTGGTGAGCGGGTGGAGTTGCTGGCCCCGTTGGTGAGCGCACGCAAGGGCATCTACAAGGAGCTGGCGGCCTGGGCCGCGGGCAAGGGCTGGCAACGGCTGCGGGTCGACGGCACGGCGCTGCCGACCGATCCCTGGCCGGTGCTCGATCGCTTCCGCGAGCACGACATCGAGCTGCCGCTCGGCGCGCTGCGGGTCGATCCGGCGCACGAGGCCGAGCTGCGCGCCGCGCTCGATCAGGCGCTCGAGCTCGGCAAGGGCGTGGTGCGGGTGGCGCGGCTCGACGCCGCCGGCGACTGGGGCGCCGAGCAGGTCCACTCCACCGCACGGGCCTGTCCCGACTGCGGGCGTGCCTTCGCCGAGCCCGACCCCCGGCTGTTCAGCTACAACTCGCGTCACGGCTGGTGCCCGAGCTGTCTCGGCAGCGGTCGGCTGATCGCCGGGCTCGACGACAGCCACAGCGGCGAGGAGGCGCAGTGGCAGGAGGGCGAGATCGGCGCGGCCGCGGTCTGTCCGGCCTGCGACGGCGCGCGGCTCAACCCGGTGGCGCGCGCGGTGCGTTTCCACGACCAGTCGATCGACGGGCTCTCGGCGCTGAGCGTCGAGCGGGCGGCGGCCTGGCTCGATGCGCTGGTGCTCGATGCCCGTGAGCAGGCGATCGCCGGCGATCTCATCCATGAGGTGCGCGACCGGCTCGCCTTCCTCGCCGAGGTCGGGCTCGGCTATCTCGGACTCGACCGCGCCGCGCCCAGCCTCTCCGGCGGCGAGGCCCAGCGCATCCGTCTGGCCGCGCAGCTCGGCTCCAACCTGCAGGGGGTGTGCTACGTGCTCGACGAGCCGACCATCGGTCTGCACCCGCGCGACAACGCCCTGCTGCTCGCCAGCCTCGAACGGCTGGAGGCCAAGGGCAACACCATCGTGGTGGTCGAGCACGACGAGGAGACCATCCGTCGCGCCGGTCATGTCATCGACCTCGGCCCCGGCGCCGGGGTACGCGGCGGCCAGGTGATCGCCGAGGGCGACGCCGCGGCACTGATCGCCAACCCCGACTCGCTCACCGGGCGCTACCTCGCCCGCGCCCACGGTCGCGACCGCCCGCCGCGCCCCGCCCCCGGCGAGCGCCAGCGGCTGCGCGTCGAGGGCGCGCACCGCAACAATCTCCGCGACCTCGACGTCGAGCTGCCGCTGGGACGGCTGGTGGCGGTCACCGGGGTCTCGGGCTCGGGCAAGTCGACCCTGGTGCGCGAGGTGCTCGGCGCCACCCTCGGCAACCTGCTCGGCGCCGATCGGCCGACGCGCGCGCGCAAACGCGACCTGATCGGCTGTCGCGCGATCCACGGCTGGCAGGCGCTCACCCGGGTGCTGGAGGTTGATCAGACCCCGATCGGGCGCACCCCGCGCTCCTGTCCGGCGACCTATGTCGGCATCTGGGACCGGGTGCGGCGGCTGTTCGCCGCCACCCAGGAAGCACGCATCCGCGGCTGGAGCGCGGCGCGCTTCTCCTTCAACACCGCCGGCGGGCGCTGCGGCGCCTGCGACGGCCAGGGGGTGCAGCGCATCGAGATGAGCTTCCTGCCCGACGTGCGCATCCCCTGCGAGCAGTGCGACGGCAGCCGCTTCGACCGCGAGACGCGCGCGGTGCGTTATCTCGGGCTCGACATCGGCCAGACCCTGGCGCTGAGCGTCGACGAAGCGGTCGAGCACTTCGCCGCCCACCCGGCGATCCATCACCCGCTGACCCTGCTGCAGGACGTCGGGCTCGGCTATCTCACCCTCGGCCAGCCGAGTCCGACCCTCTCCGGCGGCGAGGCGCAGCGGCTCAAGCTGGTCACCGAGCTGGCGCGCGCGCGTCCCGGCGCCGATGGGCTGACCGACCGCCCCACCCTCTATCTGCTCGACGAGCCGACGGTGGGGCTGCACATGGCCGATGTCGAACGTCTGCTCGGGGTACTGCAACGGCTGGTCGACGCCGGGCACAGCGTGGTGGTGATCGAGCACAACCTCGACCTGATCGCCGCCGCCGACTGGGTGCTCGACCTCGGCCCCGAGGGCGGCGCGGCCGGCGGACGGCTGGTCGCGACCGGGACGCCGGAGACCATCGCCGCGCACCCCGAGCTGCCGACCGGGGCGGCGCTGCAGGCACACCTGGACTGAGCCGCGCCGTCAATCACATTGAGTGTGCGCGGGAACTCCCCGACTGCGATCCGTCAAACCCTGCGCGACGCAAAGCTGGCACACTGCCCAGCCCGCAGCTGCCAAGACATCAAGGAGATATCGCCCGATGAAGACATTGATCCAGTGGTCCCTCGCTCCCGCCCTGCTCATCGCCGCCGGCGCACACGCCGAGACCGCGCCAGATCCGCGCGTGGCCGAGGCCAAGACGCTCATCCAGCAGTTCGCCGGCACCCTCCAGGGCGAGCTCAAGGAGGCGCTCGAGGCCGGCGGTCCGGTACGCGCGATCGAGGTCTGCGAGGAGCGCGCACCGGTGATCGCCGACGAGCTGAGCGCGCAGAGCGGCTGGTCGGTCGGGCGCACCAGCCTCGGGGTGCGCAACGCCGCGCGCAACACCCCGGATGCCTGGGAGCGCGAGATCCTCGACCAGTTCGAGGAGCAGCGCGCCGCCGGCGAGTCGGTGGCCGGTCTCGCCCACGCCGAGGTGGTCGAGGATGAGGACGGCCGCCGCTTCCGTTTCATGAAGGCGATCCCCACCGCCGAGGTCTGTCTCGCCTGTCACGGCGATCACCTCACCCCCGAGGTGGCGGCCGCCCTGGACGAGCGTTATCCTGAGGACAACGCGCGCGGCTACCGCGCCGGCGACATCCGGGGTGCCTTCACCCTGGCCAAGCCACTCTGATACCTATCGCGCCCGGCGCCCGTGCGCCGGGCGCACGCAGGTGCGAGCCCATGGCCGACGAACTCTTCGATCTCTGCTATACCGGCGCCATCGCCACCGACGCCGACCCCGCCCAGGTCCGCGAACGGCTCTGCGCCGTGTTCAAGCTCGCCGGTCCCGGCTGCGAGCGGCTGTTCAGCGGCAAGCGGGTGGTGGTCAAGCGCGGCGTCGACGCCGCCACCGTCGCCCAGTACCGCCAGGTCTTCAGCCGGGCCGGCGCGGTGCTGGAGGTGACCCCGAGCGAACGCGCCGCCCCCGCCCCGCAACCGGTGCGCCCGGCGCCCGACGGCCCGGTGGAGGACCCCGCCGGCTCCCCCGAGACCCTCGCCCGGATCGATGGCGAGGCGCTGGCACTGGCCCCACAGGACGGCTTCCTCGAACCCTCGCGCACGGTTAAGATGCCCGCCATCGACACCAGCCACCTGACCCTGGTGCAAGGCGCCGATTGGACCCTGGCCGATTGCGAGCCGCCGCCGACGCCGATCCCGACGCCCGACATCGATCATCTCTCGCTGGTCGACATCGAGCCCGAAGAACAACGACAGGAACGCAGCGACTGACCCCTCCATGACCATCGACTTCGAGCATCTCGTCATCGGCGCCGGCATCAGCGGACTCGGCGCCGCGCACTTCTCCGCACGCCGCGGCCACTCCACCCTGGTGCTGGAGGCGCGCGATCGCGTCGGCGGCTGCATCAACAGCCAGGCCTTCGAGGACCAGGACGGTTTCTGGGTCGAGTCGGGCGGACATACCTGCTTCAACAGCTACGGCAACCTGCTCACCATCCTCGACGATCTGGGGCTGACCGCGCTGGTCCAGCCCAAGCTCAAGGTCGGCTATGCGCTGTGGCAGGACGGCAAGCGTCGCCCGATCCGTTCGGCGCTGCACCTCGGCGAGGCGATCCGCTCGCTGCCGCGGATGTTCCGCGAGCCCAAGGCCGGACGCAGCGTCGCCGACTACTACAGCGCCATCCTCGGCCGGCGCAACTACGACGACCTGTTGCGTCACGCCTTCCAGGCGGTGATCTGCCAGCCCGCCGACGACTACCCGGCCGAGGCGCTGTTTCGCCGCAAGCCGCGGCGCAAGGAGGTGATCAAGGCCTTCACCTTCCCGAGCGGGCTCTCGACCATCCCCCAGGCGATCGCCGATCAGCCGGGGATCGAGGTGCGCACCGGCCAGGAGGTCGAGCGCATCGCGCGTACCGACGCGGGCTTCCGGGTCCACCTCGCCGATGGCGAGAGCATCGGCGCCGCCCGGCTCACCCTGGCGGTGCCGCCGCCGGTGGCCGCCGCGCTGATGCCCGAGGGCTTCGAGCAGGCGCGCGCGGCGATCGACGGCATCGGCATGGCCGAGATCGAGACCCTGGTACTGGTGTTCCGCGCCGCCGAGGTCGACATCAAGCCGATGGCCGGGCTGATCGCGATCGAGGACGCCTTCTACTCCTCGGTCTCGCGCGACTTCCTCCCCGATCCCGAGCTGCGCGGCTTCGCCTTCCACTTCCGTCCCGGCGCACTCGACGCCGAGGCCCAGATCGCGCGCGCCTGCGCCACCCTCGACCTGCGCCCCGATCAGGTGCTCGACCAGGCGCGGGTGCACAACCGTCTGCCGGCGCTGCGCGCCGGTCACGCCGAACGGGTCGCCGCGCTCGACGCCGCACTCGCCGGCACCCCGCTGGCAGTCACCGGCAACTGGTTCCTCGGCGTCTCGATCGAGGATGCGCTCACCCGCAGCCGCAGCGAACACGACCGCCTGTTCGGGGCCTGATGACCAACCACCCGTTCGCACAAGGAGCCGCCCGCATGCGCAAGCTGCTGACCGCCATCGCCCTACTCGCCCTGAGCGCCCCGCTCGCGGCCGAGGTCATCGGCAGCGTCTCGACCAAGTTCAAGATCCTCGGGCCCAACGACAAGATCGTCGTCGAGGCCTTCGAGGACGAGGACATCCCCGGTGTCGTCTGCTATATCAGCCGCGCCAAGACCGGCGGGGTCTCCGGCGCGGTCGGGGTCGCCGAGGACACCTCGGACGCCTCGATCGAGTGCACCCAGGTCGGCCCGATCACGCTGCCCGACGCGGTGCGCGACGGCAAGCAGGACGGCGAGGAGGTGTTCAAGAAGCGCACCTCGCTGCTGTTCAAGAGCCTGCAGGTGGTGCGCTTCTACGACGCGCCGCGTCACGCCCTGGTCTATCTGAGCTACAGCGACAAGATCATCGAGGGTTCGCCGAAGAACAGCATCTCGGCCGTCGCCATCCAACCCTGGCCGAACCAGGCGCGCTGAAGCGATGATGATCAGCCGCCCCCACCGTCTGCTCCCGCTGCTGCTGCCGCTGGCGCTGCTGCGCCCGGCTCCCGCGCTCGCCGACAACGCCTTCGTCACCGACCCCGAGGCGCCCACGCCCTCGAGCGTGCGCGAGGGCGTGCGCTGGCAGGAACGCGCCACCCCGCCGCCGCCCTGGCCCGAGGAGTCCGACCTGATCGAGCTCGAACTCGATCGACCGCATGCCGGTTTCCGCTATTTCATCGATGGCCGTCACCTGCAGATCGGCGACGACGGCGTGGTGCGCTACACCCTGGTCGCCCAAGGGCCGAGCGGCGCCCGCAACCTCTCCTTCGAGGGGCTGCGCTGCACCCCGCGCGGCACTTACAAGACCTACGCCTACGGCGCCGCCGGGCGCTTCGTACTGCTCGACGAGCCGCAGTGGCAGCCGCTCGGCGAGCGCGACCACGAACGCTTCCGCAAGGCGCTGTGGCGTCATCACTTCTGCGTCCCGCGCGGCTTCGCCCCGCGTCCCCGCAAGGACATGATCCGCTCGCTGCAGGGGCGCATCGCCCCCCTGCAGAACAGCGGCTTCCTCACCGACTGAGGGCGCGCGGACCGCGCGCCGGTCGCCGCCGCGCTGGAAGCGGTATGCGGCAGTCGCCATATCCGACCCTATGTTGCACAGGATTCACAGGTCCCCCGATGTCGAACCCCCTGCTTGAAACCCAGACCCTGCCGGCCTTCTCCCGGATCGGCCCGGAGCACGTCGAGCCCGCGCTCGACGCTCAGCTCGCCGAGTGTCGCGCACTGATCGAGCGACTCACCCGCGAGATCGCGGTGCCGACCTGGGAGAACTTCATCGAGCCGCTGGAGGAGAGCGAGGACCGGCTCGGCCGGGTCTGGTCGCCGGTCAGCCATCTCAACAGCGTGCTCAACAGCGAGGCGCTGCGCACCGCCTACAACGCCTGTCTGCCCAAGCTCAGCGACTATGGCACCGAGGTCGGGCAGAACGAGGCGCTGTTCCGCGCCTATCGCGCGGTGGCCACCCAGGAGCATCTCGACGCCGACCAGCGCCGGGTGCTCGACAACGCGCTGCGCGACTTCCATCTCTCCGGCGTCGACCTGCCGGCCGACAAGAAGGCCCGCTACAAGGAGATCAGCCAGTCGCTGAGTGCGCTCACCAGCAAGTTCGCCGAGAACGTGCTCGATGCCACCAACGCCTGGGAGCTGCACCTGGAGGACGAGTCGCGCCTCGCCGGGCTGCCCGAGTCGGCGCGCGCGCTGCTGCGCCAGAACGCCGAGCAGCGCGAGCTGCCGGGCTGGCTGCTGACCCTGCACATGCCGAGCTATCTGCCGGTGATGACCTATGCCGACGACCGCGAGCTGCGCGCCGAGTGCTATCGCGCCTTCGCCACCCGCGCCTCGGACCAGGGCCCGCACGCCGGTGAGTGGGACAACAGCGAGATCATGGAGCAGATCCTCGCGCTGCGTCACGAACAGGCCCAGCTGCTCGGCTTCGCCAACTATGCCGAACGCTCGCTGGCGACCAAGATGGCGCGCACCCCGGAGGAGGTGATCGGCTTCCTCGGCGATCTGGCCGAGCGCTCGCTGCCGCAGGCGCACCGCGAGCTCGACGAGCTGACCGCCTTCGCCCGCGAGCACCACGGTGTCGACCAGCTCGAACCCTGGGACGTCGGCTACTACGCCGAGAAGCTGCGCCAGCACCGCTACCAGATCAGCGACGAGGAGCTGCGTCCCTACTTCCCGCTCTCGCGCGTGCTCGACGGACTGTTCGGCGTCGCCGAGCGGCTCTTCGGGGTGCGCTTCCAGGAGGTCGAGGCGTTCGACACCTATCACCCCGACGTGCGCTTCTTCGAGATTCGCGACGCCGAGCACGGCGCGCTGCGCGGTCAGTTCTATCTCGACCCCTTCGCCCGGGCGCACAAGCGCGGCGGGGCCTGGATGGACACCTGCAGCGATCGCATGCACAGCGCCACCCGCGACCAGATCCCAGTGGCCTATCTGGTGTGCAACTTCGCCCCGCCGGTCGGCGCGCGCCCGGCGCTGCTCACCCACGACGAGGTCGAGACCCTGTTCCACGAGTTCGGCCACGGTCTGCACCACCTGCTGACCAAGGTCGACTATCCGGCGGTGGCCGGGATCAACGGGGTGCCCTGGGACGCCGTCGAGCTGCCCAGTCAGTTCCTCGAGAACTGGTGCTGGGAGCGCGAGTCGCTGGACCTGTTCGCGCGCCACTGGGAGACCGACGAGCCGCTGCCCGAGACCCTCTACCAGCGCATGCGCGCGGCCAAGCACTTCCAGTCGGCGATGCAGATGGTGCGTCAGCTCGAGTTCGCGCTGTTCGACTTCCGCATCCATCTCGAATACGACCCGGCACGCGGCGGGCGCATCCAGGAGATCCTGCAGTCGGTGCGTGAGCAGGTCGCGGTGATCCACCCGCCGGCCTTCCACCGCTTCGCCCACGGCTTCTCGCACATCTTCGCCGGGGGCTATGCCGCTGGTTACTACAGCTACAAGTGGGCCGAGGTGCTCTCGGCCGACGCCTTCTCGCTGTTCGAGGAGCGCGGGGTGTTCGACCCCGCCACCGGGCGCGCCTTCCGCGAGCACATCCTCGAGCGCGGCGGCGCCGAGGACGCGATGACGCTGTTCGTGCGCTTCCGCGGGCGCGAGCCCGACACCGAGGCGCTGCTGCGTCAGTCCGGGATCGCGGCATGAAGTACCGCGACCTGCGCGACTTCATCGCCCAGCTCGAGGAGCGCGGCGAGCTGGTGCGGGTGCGCGAGCCGGTCGACCCGCACCTGGAGGTGACCGAGATCTGCGACCGCACCCTGCGCGGCGGCGGTCCGGCGCTGCTGTTCGAGCGCCCCAAAGGCTCGGAGATCCCACTGCTCGGCAACCTCTTCGGCACCCCGCACCGGGTGGCGCTGGGGATGGGCGAGGACTCGGTCGAGGCGCTGCGCGAGGTCGGTCGGCTGCTCGCCTTTCTCAAGGAGCCGGACCCGCCGAAGGGGATGAAGCAGGCCTGGGAGAGCCTGCCGATCTTCAAGAAGGTGCTCGACATGGCCCCCAAGGTGCGGCGCAACCCGCCCTGCCAGGCGCACCAGCTCAGCGGTGAGGCGGTCGATCTGGGGCGCCTGCCGATCCAGCACTGCTGGCCGGGCGATGTCGGTCGTCTGATCACCTGGGGGCTGGTGATCACCCGCGGTCCGGAGAAGCCGCGCCAGAACCTCGGCATCTATCGCATGCAGGTGCTCGATCGCAACCGGGTGATCATGCGCTGGCTGGCACACCGCGGCGGCGCGCTCGACTATCGCGACTGGCAGCGCGCCCACCCCGGCAAGCCCTTCCCGGTGGCCGTCGCGCTCGGCGCCGATCCGGCGACCATCCTCGGCGCCGTCACCCCGGTGCCCGACACCCTCTCGGAGTATGCCTTCGCCGGGCTGTTGCGCGGCAGCCGCACCGAGCTGGCACGCTGCCAGGACTCCGACCTGCAGGTCCCGGCGAGCGCCGAGTTCGTGCTCGAGGGCCATATCCATCCCGACGACATGGCCCCGGAGGGCCCCTTCGGCGACCACACCGGCTACTACAACGAGGTCGACCGCTTCCCGGTGTTCACCATCGAGCGCATCACCCATCGCGAGCGCCCGATCTATCACAGCACCTATACCGGCCGGCCGCCCGACGAGCCGGCGATCCTCGGGGTGGCGCTCAACGAGGTCTTCGTGCCCATCCTGCAGAAGCAGTTCCCGGAGATCGTCGACTTCTACCTGCCGCCCGAGGGCTGCTCCTACCGCCTCGCGGTGGTGAGCATCCGCAAGCAGTACCCGGGACACGCCAAGCGGGTGATGATGGGGGTGTGGTCCTTCCTGCGCCAGTTCATGTACACCAAGTTCGTCATCGTCGTCGACGAGGACGTCTGCACCCGCGACTGGAAGGACGTGATCTGGGCGATGACCACCCGGATGGACCCGGCGCGCGACACGGTGACGATCGAGAACACCCCGATCGACTATCTCGACTTCGCCTCGCCGGTCTCCGGACTGGGCTCGAAGATCGGCTTCGACGCGACCAACAAGTGGCAGGGCGAGACCGACCGCGAGTGGGGCGAGCCGATCCGCATGGACGAGGCGGTGCGCGAGCGGGTCGACCGCATGTGGGATCGGCTGGGCATCGAGCTGCCCGAGGCGTGAACGGCAGGATGGCGCTCGTCCTGAGCGCCCTCCCCGACGCCCACCGACCGGCTGGCCGGTGGGCGTGGGCATGGTTGCGGCGGGATCAGTAGCGCCCCCCTCCACGCGGGCGCTCCGCCCGCGGCCTGGCCTCGTTGACGGTGAGCTTGCGACCCTTCATGTCGCTCTCGTTGAGGGCCTTGATCGCGGTGTCAGCCTCCGAGTTGTTGGGCATGTCGACGAAGCCGAAGCCCTTCGACTGACCGGAGAACTTGTCCTTGATCACCTCGGCGCTGGCCAGTTCACCGAATCCGCTGAAGATGTCCCTCAGCTCGTCATCGGTCACGCTATAGGGGAGATTTCCTACGTAGATCCTCATCGCTATCTCTCGGGCTCGTGTGTGTTGATCGAACGAAAACTGCCGGTCGGCCAACACACAAGCCATCCCGACAGTGGACGATGTCCAAGCCCGCGGCCCGGCGAGGAAGGCGCTTCCTCGGGGATCACGACCGGCCAATGCGTACACCAAAAGTGAAAAGACGCGCGTTCGGGAGAGAGGGAGCGATGCGGGGATAAGGATGGGAGCGCATCCGGCGCTCGACACCGACCGAGCTGGAGACGGTCAGGCTAAGCGATCAGGAGAGTTCGGATCCCAAAGGAAAAACCCGTAGACACTCCGACGTGTCTTTAACACTTGAATGCTCGCTTGGGGTAGTTCGAGATCCTGGCAGGCGCCGCGATTGACTCTGGTGGAAAGCTAGTGGATCGGGAACGGGGCGTCAACCGAGAGACCATAGAAATTATCTGGTCAAGGATAAGTCGATTCGAGGCCACCGCAGCCGTTCGGGACGGCCACGGTGGCAGGGTGCACAGCTAGCGCGACTGCCCGGGATCGCTGTCGAAACCGGCCTGGCGGATCGCCGCGACCAGCTCGCTGACGTCGAGGTGCGCACCGCGCACCCGCACCAGCCCGGCGCCGAGATCGGGTTCGGCGGCCTCGACCGCGTCGATGCGCTCGAGCGCCTGACGAACGCTGGCGACACAATGATTGCAGCTCATCCCCGAGACCGGCAGGGTCAGATCCGCGGCCACGGCGGGCGCCGGCGCGAAGCGGGCACGCAGGCGCCGCACGGCGAGCAACAGCAGCAGCGCGGTGAGCAGCAGCGCCGCGCTCACCCCCAGCCAGTCGCCCTCGGCGCCGTGGAGATGCCCGGCATGTTCTGCCGGACTCTGCAGCAGGGCGTCGAACAACAGCCCGAAGGCCATGCTCATCACCACCACCACGGCGAGATAGATCGCCAGGATGCGGCCGCCGAGGGTGCGATAGACGGCCCCGAAGGTGGCGATATTGGTCGCCGGACCGGCCATCAGGAACACCAGCGCCGAGCCCGCCGGCAGCCCCGAGGCGATCAGCGAGGCGGCGATCGGCACCGATCCGGTGGTACAGACATAGAGCGGTAGCGAGATCGCCAACACCACCAGCATGCCGAGCAGCCCCTGGGCCCAGGACTGCGAGGCGAAGTAGTCGGCGGGCAGCACGACGGTGAGCAGCGCCGCCAGCGCCACGCCGGCGAGCACCCACAGATCGATCGCCCCGAGCAGATCGAACACCGCATAGCGCAGCACCGGGCGCCAGCCGCGCGGCCGCGCCCCGTCATCATCCGTCGCCGTCTGTTGCGCGGGTGCCGGATCGGGACGGGTGAAGCGGTTGACCAGCCCGCCGCCGACCAGCCCGGTGACGAAGGCCGCGACCAGCTTGAACAGCGCGAAGGGCCAGCCGAGGAAGGCCGCGCTCACCAGGATCGAGTCGACCCCGGTCTGCGGGGTACTGATCATGAAGGCGGTGGTGGCGCCCTTGGAAGCGCCTTCGTTACGTAGCCCCAACGCCGTCGGGATCACCCCGCAGGAGCACAGCGGCAGCGGTACCCCGACCAGGGTGGCGCGGGTCACGCTCGCCATGTCGGGGCGGTTGAGCCCGCGATGGATGAAGCCACGCGGCAGATAGACGTGCATCAGCCCGGCGATCAGCAGGCCGAGCAACAACGAGGGGGAGAGTTCGACCATCACCTGCCAGAAGGCGGCGAGGAACTGCGCGATCATACGGCGGGACTCCAGGGTGGACCCCGCCGGCCATCACGACCGACGGGGCGAGGTGGATCGATCGATGACGACTCAGTCGAAGTGGCCCTTGGCGTGCTCGTCGACGAGGCGACCGCCGAGCGCGCCGACGCCGGCGCCGATCAACGCACCGGCGCCGGCATCGGCGCCGAACGAGCCGATGATCGCACCGGTGGCCGCGCCGATGGCGGTGCCGCTCGACACCCGGGCACCGGTGGTATTGCCGCAACCGGCGAGCGCCAGAGTGAGGACCAGCGCCAGGGCGGGAAAGAGGATCTGCTTCACGGCTCGACTCCTGCAAGGCATTGGAAAGGTCGGGACGCCAACTGCCGGTCGCGCCCGACAACCGGGACCATCCCTGATCACCGCTGACCGGCTCAACGACAGGGATAACGCTCGGCCAGCGCCCGCACCACGCCCTTGACCGGCACCTCGTCCATCAGCGCTCCCTCATCGGCATGCTTGCCGGCCCAGTCGAGAAAGGCCGTCTGGGCATCGGCCAGGGTGGCCTTGGGCGGATGACAGACCAGCGGCTCGAGCGCCTCGTGGGCGGAGACCGCGTCGTGATACTGCATGGTCGCCTCGATGAAGGCGCGACAGGCCAGTGCGGCGGTCATCGCGTGGGCGTCCCCGGATGGGACCGAGCAGATGTTGTAGAGGTTCCTGGTGGTCTCGTAGTCGAAGTCCTGGCGCTCGAGCGCCAGCGCCGGGGCGGCCAGCAGCGGTAGCAGACAGGCGGTAAACAGCCGCTGACGAAGCGATGGGGTCGATCTCATCACGGGTCCTCCGGATGGTTACGCATACGGGCGCCACTGCCGGGGCGCGGCATCGCGCCCCGGCTCCCTGGTGTCAGACACCTCGGCCTGCGCCCGGTCGGCCACCGCCAAGCATAGCAGCCCGCCCTCAGGACGCCTCGGCCAGCGCCGCGCGCAGCCCGGCCTCGAGGTCCGGATAGCGCAACTCGACCCCCAGCGATTCGCGCAGCTTGCGATTGGAGAGTCGGCGCGACTCGGCCATGTAAGAGCGCATCCCCGCCGAGAGCTGACCCATCGCCTCGGCCAGCGGCAGCTCGGGCGCGCGCGCCAGCCCGGCGGCGTCGGCCACCGCGCGGAAGTACTCGGTCATGGTGCTCGGGCGGCCGTCGCTGACGTTGTAGACCTCGCCGTCGCCACCGCGCGCCATCGCCGCCCGGCAGGTGGCGACCAGATCGTCGACATGGATACGGTTGGAGTACGGCGCCTCCTCGGCCCGCACCAGCGGCTGGCCACTGCGCAGTCGCGCCAGCGGCAACCGGTCGGGGCCGTAGATCCCGGCCACGCGCAGGATCACCAGCTCGCCGCCGCTGCGCGCGCGCCACTCGCGCAGCACGCACTCGGCGTCGAGACGCCGCCAGGCGCGATCGGCCACCGGGCGCAACGGCTGCGACTCGTCGACCCAGGCCCCGTCACAGTCGCCATAGACCCCGGTGGTACTGACATAGACCAGTCGACGCGGATCGCCGACGCGCGCGAAATGCTCGACCAGGGCGCGGGTGACGCCGTCCTCTCGCCCCTCGCCCGGCGGCGGCGCGAGATGGAAGACCTCGGCCCCGGCCCAGTCGAGCGTGTCGACCACATCGGGCTCGCCGAGCGGCAGCCGCGCCACATCGATCCCCGCCGCGCGCAGCCGCGCCAGACCCTGTTCGCTGCGCACCACACCGCTGACCGGTTCGCCCGCGGCCTGGTATTGGCGCGCCAGCCGGGTGCCCACATATCCACATCCAAGGATCAACTTCACCCTGTCGTACTCCGCATGGGTTATCGATGGTGACACTATCGGCGGCGAGCAGGACGGATTGCAAGACGGTCGGGACCATGGGATTTCAGATCAGTATCGACGCCGACGGAGCACGTTTCACCACCGAGCCCGGCGAGACCGTGCTCGACGCCGCGCTGCGCCAGGGCATCACCCTGCCCCACGGCTGTCGCGACGGGCGTTGCGGCAGCTGCGCCGCGACCCTCGGCGCCGGCGAGATCGACTACCCCGGCGGCACGCCGCCGGCGCTCGCCGGGCTCGGCGCCGGGCAGTGTCTGACCTGCCGCGCCGTCCCCCGCAGCGACCTGCATCTCGACCTGCCGGCGCACACCCGGCCCGACGAACCGCAACAGGTGCGCACCCTGCCCTGCCGGGTCGAGCGCATCGAGCGGCTCGCCCCCGAGGTGATGGGGCTCAGCCTCAAGCTCCCCGATCACGACCCGCTGCGCTTTCGCGCCGGACAATATCTCGACGTGCTGCTGCGCGACGGCAGCCGCCGCGCCTTCTCCTTCGCCAGCGCCCCGGCGCTCAGCCCCTATCTCGAACTGCACATCCGTCGGGTACCGGGCGGACGCTTCACCACCGAGGTCTTCGAGCGCCTCGGCGAGCGCGCGCTGCTGCGCGTCCAGGCCCCGCTCGGCGACTTCGGGCTCGATCCCACGAGCACGGCGCCGGCGATCCTGATCGGCGGCGGCACCGGCTTCGCCCCGCTCAAGTCGATGATCGAGGACGCCATCGCCCGCGGCCTGCAGCGCCCGCTGCTGCTCTATCGCGGCGCGCGCACCCGCGCCGATCTCTACCTCCCCGACCTCGCCCCGCGCTGGGCCGCCGAGCACCCCTGGTTCGGCCACCAGGCGGTGCTCTCCGAGCCCGAGCCGGACTGGGACGGGCGCCGCGGACTGGTCCATCAGGCGGTGATCGAGGACTTCCCCGACCTCGCCGGCCACCAGGTCTACATCAGCGGCCCGCCGGCGATGATCGAGCACGCCCGCCCCGCGCTGCTCGCCCGGGGCCTCGACCCGGCGGCACTGTTCACCGATGCCTTCGTCGACACCAGTCACGGCAACTGAGCGCAGACACGCTTGTCGACAACGCCTCTGAGCGGCGACACTCCGGATCCTTTCCGTCCGTCGCTCACGAGGAGCCCGCCCGATGCGTGTCGTCTTGTCATTTGTCCCGCTGTTGCTCGCCACCCTGTTGACGACCGCCTGTACCCCGGCTCGCATCGTCTCGACCTGGCAGGACCTCGCCACCCCCACGCCCCACTACCCCAGCCTGGTGGTCTTCGGCGTCGCCGACAGCCCGCTGGTGCGCCGCGCCTACGAGGAGCACTTCGCGCGCGAGCTGCGCCAGCGTGGCCTCGAGGTCACGCCCGGGCACCGCCTGCTCGCCGAGGCCGACGTCACCCGCGGCAAGGCGCTGCGCGCGGCGATCGGGCGCTCGAGCGCGGCCGGTGTGGTGGTGATCCATCTGCGTTGCGACGAGCCCGGCGACGGTGGCATCAACCCCTTCAGCCATGTCCGACTCGCCGAGGACGGCAGGCTCTACCCCTATTACACCCGGGTCCATCAGGCGGTGAGCGGCGCCGACTACTATGCCCGCGAGCACACGCTGAGACTGGAGACCAGCCTCTATGACGCCGAGGACGCCCATCTGGTGTGGTCGGGCCGCTCGGCGCCACTCGCGCCCGACTCGGAGCAGACCACCATCGGCGACCTGATTGCGGCGACGGTGTCACGGATGCAGCGCGATGGGGTGATCGCGGCGAAGGGAACGCCCGAACGATCGGGCAGGGATTGATGGGAAAAGGCGGGGCCGGACGGCCCCGCCGGATGGGTCGATCGCCTCTCAGCGTTCGGCGCAGAGCCGGCACAGTGCGGCGAGCATGCCCGGATCGTCGGCACGATCGGCGACCTCGACCCGCGCGAAACCGATCTCGCCGGCATGGCGCGCGGTGCGCTCGGCGATCACCGCCAGCGGGGTGGCGAGGAGCGGTGCGCGACCGGCCGGGCCGATCAGCTCGACGAGGTTATCGAGCACGCGGTTACTGGTGGCGAGCGCCAGCCCCACCTCAGCGTCCCAGTCACGCAACAGCGCGGCGACGTCGTGCGCCGGGCACACCCGCCGATAGACCTCGGCGAAGGCCACCTCGGCGCCACGCTCGGTGAGGGCGTTGGCGAACACCGCACGGCCACCGTCGCCGCGCACGATCAGCACCCGTTGCCCGGCCATCTCGGCCAGCGCCGGATGACGCAGCAGGGTCTCGCTGTCGTAGCTGTCGCTGGGCACCAGGTCGGGCGCGCGACCGGCAGCGGCCAACGCCTCGGCCGTGGCCCGCCCCACCGCGGCGATCCGCGCCGCGCGCGGCCAGTCCGCCGCCGGGACCAGCGCCAGCGCCTGTTCGACGGCATTGACGCTGACGAAGTAGAGCAGATCCCAGTCGGCGCGGAGCAAGGCCCGCGCGGGCGCCGGATCGACGGGAGGCACGATCTCGATGGTGGGCAGCCGGATCGGCCGACCGCCGGCCTCGGCGATCAGCGTACAGAGCCCGTCGGCCTGCGCCGCCGGACGCGTCACCAGGACGCCGCGGCCACCGAGATCGCAACCGACCATCTCAGTGCGACTCATAGAGCGCGGCCAGGATCTCGCCGGCGCCCTGGCCGAGCAGGTCCTCGGCCACGCGCAGGCCGATCGCCTCGGCCTCGGCACGCGGGCCGCTGGCCTCGGCGCGCAGGATGCGCTTGCCGTCGGTGGTGCCGACCAGGCCCTTGAGGGTGAGCTGATCGCCGTCGAGCACCGCGTGACCGCCGATCGGCACCTGGCAGCCGCCGTTGAGACGCGCGTTCATCGCCCGCTCGGCGAGCACCCGGTCGGTGGTGTCGCGATGCGCCAGCGGGGCGATCAGGTCGTGGACACGCTGATCGTCGCTGCGGCACTCGATGCCGATGGCACCCTGACCGATCGCCGGCAGGCTGTCGACCGGATCGATGCAGCTGCGGATGCGCGACTCGAAGCCGAGGCGGATCAGCCCGGCGGCGGCGAGCACGATGGCGTCGAACTGACCGCTGTCGAGCTTGGCCAGACGGGTGTTGACGTTACCGCGCAGCGGCTTGATCTGGAGGTCGGGACGACGGTCGGCGAGCTGGCACTCGCGACGCAGGCTGGAGGTGCCGACCACCGCACCCTCGGGCAGATCGGCGAGGCCCTCGTAGTTGTTGGAGACGAAGGCGTCGTAGGGGTTCTCACGCTCCATGATCACCGCCAGGTGCAGCCCCTCGGGGAACTCGACCGGCACGTCCTTCATCGAGTGCACCGCGATATCGGCCGTGCCCTCGAGCATCCCCTGCTCCAGCTCCTTGACGAACAGCCCCTTGCCGCCGACCTTCGACAGCGGCGAGTCGAGCAGCTGGTCGCCCTTGGTGGTCATGCCTACGATCTCGACCTCGAGACCGGGGTGGAGCGACTTGAGCAGCGCCGCGGTGTGCTCGGCCTGCCACATGGCCAGGGGGGATTTGCGGGTGGCGATACGGATGCAATTCGACATGTTCGGTCCTGAGGACTAGAGCTTTGATGGATAGCGCCGTCGCCCGCCGGGCGATGCGCGGACGGCGCATGATTGTGTCACAGCGAGGCGGCTCGGCACAGTGACGCTCTCACCCTCGCGGCGCGACTGCGATGATCCCAGTCAATTGGGACGTGAACGAGTGGACTCGGGCAACAGCTGGCGAAAGGTCTCGGGCACCGGGTCGGCCTCGGCATGCAACCAGTGCGGCCAGGCCCCGAACCCGGGGTGGGCGGGGATGGCGATCAGCGCACTCGAACGGGTCGTGAAACCGTCGTCGCGACACTGCACCATCGCCGCCTCGGGCGCCAGACCCGCCAGCGGCTCGCGCCCGGCGAGCAGCCGCTGCCAGTCCTCCCAGTCGCCGCGCAACGGGTCCGGCGGCTCGGCATTCCGAAACCGCGGCAGCTGCGCGGCGATGCGCGGATCGCCGGGATCGTCGAGCTCGCCGGCGCAGAGCATGTGCAGCCCCGCCGGGATCGGCGTGACCCGGATCCTGCCGGCGCCATCATGGCGCAGCCAATGGGCCGCGCGCGGATCGGCGACGACCAGGTTGAAGGGGCGATAGGCGGCGGGGTGGAGATCGGCGAGCGCCTCGGCGGCGGCATCGGCCTCGGCGTGATCGAGCGCCTCGAGCACCAGCTCGCCACGACTGCGCTTGCCCGGGGCCGGACCGAGACTGGCACGGCGATCGAGCACCGCCGCCATCAGGCCATGGTCGTTGACCCCCAGCCAACTGCCCTCGCCGACCAGATCGAGTCCGGCGAACACCTCGGGACGATCCGGCCAGTGCCGCCCGGGCGCACGCGCCGGGCGGGCGCGCTGCTCGTCACGGTTGGCACCGAGCAGCAGCGGCCAGTCCTCGCCGGGACGGCGCAACATCACCAGGGTACACACTCAACGGCCCTCCTTCACTTTCTGCCGGGCTCGCCGGATGCGCTGCGCGAGCACCTCGGCAAGCATTTTGAACGCCTTGCGCTGGGCCAACTGGTTGGCGCTGCGAGGCGCGCGCAACAGCTCCAGACGCGCCTGGAAGTAGGCCAGATCGGCCTCGAGGCGCGCAATCTGGAGGCGGCGCCGATGCCGCGTCTGTGTCTGAGCATCGGATTTTCGATACGCCATCTCGCACCAGGCTTCGGGCAGGGACGCGGGGTCCCGCCGTCAAAGAGTCGTGTTCACCGGCTCCGATGATATGGTATTAGGGGGATGTGGGAAGCATCTTCCGTGAGACATGTCCGAACCGGGGACTGGCGAGGACCTCGGGGCGGGTCCCGAGACGCGCAGCGTCCACGGCATCCATGTATCACGGACCTCGGAGCGGCCTCGGCCGCGATTGTCTGGCACCCTGCGACCCAGAAGTCACCGACCCGACGACACGCCGTGGCGGACGCGACGGCGTGCCCGAGGGGTCGTCATTGCGGAGCCACTCAGGAACCGGCTTCGACTCAGGCCCATTCTATCAAAGGCAGATCAAGACACAGCATGAGCGCAATCCTAGAACTGTTCCGGAGTTCCGGCGCGCTTTATGGAGGCAACGCGGCCTTCATCGAGGATCTCTACGAACGCTATCTGCAAGACCCCGAGAGCGTCGATCTGGCCTGGCGGGAACGCTTCGACGCCATGCGCAAGGAGGCCGCCAACGAGGTCCCGCACGGACCGGTGCGCGAGAACTTCCTGCGTCTGGCGCAGGAGAGTCGCTCGCGCGCGCGCGCCCGATCGACCGAGCACCTGGAGCCGGCCGCCGCCGAGAAACAGTATGCGGTGCTCAGCCTGATCAACGGCTACCGCTATCGCGGCCATCAGGTCGCCGACCTCGACCCGATCACCCTGCGCGAGCAGCGACGCATCGCCGATCTCGATCCTGCCTATCACAACCTCGACCAGGGCGACATGGATCAGGTGTTCCACACCGGGTCGCTCTATGCCCCCGACCGCATGCCGCTGCGCGACATCCTCGAGATGCTCGAGCAGATCTACTGCGGCACCGTCGGCTCGGAATACATGCACATCACCAACACCCTCGAGAAGCGCTGGATCCAGAAGCGTCTCGAGGGCTATCGCGCCACCCCCGAGCTCAACACCCAGGAGCGGCGCTGGCTGCTCACCCTGCTCACCGCCGCCGAGGGCATCGAGCAGTATCTGCATCAGCGCTATGTCGGCCAGAAGCGCTTCTCGCTCGAGGGCGGCGACGCGCTCATCCCGCTGCTCGACGAGCTGATCCAGCGCGCCGGGCGCAAGGGCCAGAAGGAGGTGGTCATCGGCATGGCCCACCGCGGCCGGCTCAACGTGCTCACCAACATCTTCGGCAAGCCGCCGCAGGACATCTTCGCCGAGTTCGAGGGCCGGGTGGCGATGGACTCGCGCAAGATGGCCGGCGACGTCAAGTACCACATGGGCTTCGCCACCGACATCGACACCCCCGGTGGCATCGTCCACCTGGTGCTCGGCTTCAACCCCTCACACCTCGAGATCATCGATCCGGTGATCGAGGGCTCGGTGCGCGCGCGCCAGCGCCGCCGCCGCGATCGCACCGGCGATCAGGTGCTGCCGGTACTGATCCACGGTGATGCCGCCTTCGCCGGTCAGGGCGTGGTGATGGAGACGCTGCAGCTGTCGCAGACGCGCAGCTACGCCACCGGCGGCACCGTGCACATCGTCATCAACAACCAGATCGGCTTCACCACCAGCCACCCGCTCGACACCCGCTCGACGCTCTACTGCACCGACGTCGCCAAGATGGTTCAGGCGCCGGTGTTCCACGTCAACGGCGACGACCCCGAGGCGGTGATCTTCGTCACCCGCATGGCGCTCGACTTCCGCAACCAGTTCCACAAGGACGTCATCATCGATCTGGTCTGCTACCGTCGTCTCGGTCACAACGAGGCCGACGAGCCGGCGGTCACCCAGCCGATGATGTATCAGAAGATCCGCCAGCACCCCACCCCGCGCGCGGTCTATGCCGAGCGTCTGATCAGCGACAGCGTGATCGAGCGCGAGGAGGCCGAGGCGATGGTCGCCGACTATCGCGACTCCATGGAACAGGGCGTGGTGGTCGCCCGTCCGGTGCTCTGCGGGCTCGACCATGCCTACCGGGTCGACTGGAGGTTCTGTCGCGACCAGCACTGGGAGCAGGACGTCGACACCGGGGTGCCGCTCGAGCAGTTGCGCGCGCTCGCCGAGCGTCTGCTCGCCGTCCCCGAGGGCTTCAAGCTCCACCCGCGGGTGGCCAAGCTGTGGGACGAACGGCGCAAGATGGCCCAGGGCGATCAGCTCGCCAACTGGGGCTTTGCCGAGAACCTCGCCTACGCCAGCCTGCTCGACGCCGGCACCCCGGTGCGTCTCTCCGGTCAGGACGCCGGGCGCGGCACCTTCTTCCACCGTCACGCCAAGATCCACGACCAGCTCACCGGCGAGTCCTACACCCCGCTGCAGCACCTCGGCCCCAACCAGGGCGCCTTCATCGCCATCGACTCGATCCTCTCCGAGGAGGCGGTGCTCGGCTACGAGTACGGCTTCGCCACCGCCGAGCCGCACGCGCTGACGCTGTGGGAGGCGCAGTTCGGCGACTTCGCCAACGGCGCCCAGGTGGTCATCGACCAGTTCATCACCTCGGCCGAGACCAAGTGGGGCCTGCTCTGCGGACTGGTGATGCTGCTCCCGCACGGACTCGAGGGTCAGGGCGCCGAGCACTCCTCGGGCCGGCTCGAGCGCTTCCTCCAGCTCTGCGCCGAGCACAACATCCAGGTCTGCACCCCGACCACCCCGGCACAGATCTTCCACCTGCTGCGCCGTCAGATCGTCCGCGACTATCGCAAGCCGCTGGTGGTGATGACCCCCAAGAGCCTGCTGCGCCACCGCCTCGCCGGCTCCTCGCTCGAGGAGCTGGCCAGCGGCCAGTTCCAGCCGCTGCTGCCCGAGGTCGACCCGATCGACCCGACCGAGGTCGAGCGCGTGGTGTTCTGCAGTGGCAAGGTCTACTACGACCTGCTCGAGGCGCGGCGCGCGCGCGGCCTGAGCAATGTCGCCATCGTCCGCATCGAACAGCTCTACCCCTTCCCCAAGCGTCAGTTCGCCGAGGTGATCGAGACCTACGCGCACACCGAGGAGATCGTCTGGTGTCAGGAGGAGCCGCAGAACCAGGGCGCCTGGGACCAGATCAAGCACCGCTTCCACTGCCTGATCCAGGACGGCAAGCGCCCCTACTACGTGGGACGCCCGGCCTCCGCCGCCCCCGCGGTCGGCCATCGCGCGGCCCATGTCGAGCAGCACGAGCGCCTGATCGAT
Source organism: Marichromatium sp. AB32 (assembly GCF_003718675.1). Classification (NCBI taxonomy): domain Bacteria; kingdom Pseudomonadati; phylum Pseudomonadota; class Gammaproteobacteria; order Chromatiales; family Chromatiaceae; genus Marichromatium; species Marichromatium sp. AB32. Next base: position 8,254 of record NZ_RHFJ01000024.1, on the reverse strand, counting down.
GAGGCGCTGAGCGGTCGTTTCAACCCGAGCATGAACAGAAGGATCCCGCCACAATGAGTGAAGTCCGCGTACCCGCCCTCCCCGAGTCCGTCGCCGACGCCACTGTGCTGACCTGGCACAAGCAGCCCGGCGAGCGCGTCTCACGGGCAGAGACCCTGGTCGACCTGGAGACCGACAAGGTGGTGCTCGAGGTCCCGGCGCCGGCGGACGGCGTCCTGGGCGAGATCAAGGCCAAGGAGGGTGAGCTGGTCACCTTCGACACCGTCCTCGCAGTGATCACCGAAGGCGCCGCACCGAGCGCGCCGGCAGCCCCCAAGACGGCGCCGGCCAAGTCGGCCCCAGCGGCGCCAGCGGCCGCCAAGCCCGCGCCGGCGCCGACTCGCCAGACGCCTCCGGCCGCCGCGCCGGAGCCGGCGCCCGCGCACGAGCCGATCATCACCCCGGCGGCACGGCGGCTGGTCAAGGAGATGGCGATCGACCCCAGCCAGATCCACGGCAGCGGCAAGGACGGCCGGGTGCAGAAGGCCGATGTCATCGCCTTCCTCGACGAACGCGAACGCCAGGCCCCCGAGGCCACCGACGAGCACCTGCTCGAGCAGCAGGCACCGGCCTCGCCGAGCCTCACCGGCGAGGCCGGGCGTCCCGAGCAACGCGTACCGATGACCCGGCTGCGCGCGCGCATCGCCGAGCGGCTGCTTGAGGCGCAGCGCAACGCCGCCATGCTGACCACCTTCAACGAGGTCAACCTGTCGGCGCTGATGACGCTGCGCGGACGCTACAAGGACCGCTTCGAGCAGCAGCACGGGGTGCGTCTCGGGCTGATGTCGTTCTTCGTCAAGGCCACGGTCGAGGCGCTCAAGCGCTACCCGGTGCTCAACGCCACCGTCGACGGCGAGGACATCCTCTACCACGGCTATTACGACATCGGCATCGCGGTCAGCTCGCCGCGCGGTCTGGTGGTGCCGATCCTGCGCAACTGCGACCAGCTCACCATGGCCGACATCGAGGGCGGCATCGCCGAGTTCGCCACCAAGGCCCAGGACGGCTCACTGAGCTACGAGGAGCTGACCGGCGGTACCTTCTCGATCACCAACGGCGGGGTGTTCGGCTCGATGCTCTCGACGCCGATCCTCAACCCGCCGCAGAGCGGCATCCTCGGCATGCACAAGATCCAGGAGCGCCCGGTGGTGGAGAACGGCGAGATCGTCATCGCACCGATGATGTATCTGGCCCTCACCTACGACCATCGCATCATCGACGGTCGCGAGGCGGTGCAGTTCCTGGTCGCGATCAAGGAGCTGCTCGAGGACCCGGCCTTGCTGTTGCTCGGGGTCTGACCCCAAAGCGCGCCCAGCACCGGGCGCGCAATCACGTCACTGCACGCCCCCCGCCCCGAGGGGGGGCGCGCTACTCCTCCAGCTCCCGTCCCCAGCGTTCGAGCAGGTCGTGCTCGACACCGAGATGATCGAGCACCCGCGCCACCATGAAATCGACCAACGCCTCGACGCGCTGCGGACGGTGATAGAAACCGGGGCTGGCGGGCATGATCACCACCCCGTTGCGCGACAGGCTGAGCATGTTCTCGAGATGGATGCTGGTATAGGGGGTCTCGCGCACCACCAGGATCAGCTTGCGCCGCTCCTTCATCGCGACATCGGCGGCGCGGTCGATCAGACAGTTGGAGATGCCCGCGGCGAGATTGGCGAGGGTCCCCGTGGTGCAGGGACAGACCACCATCGCATCGGGCGGGTTGGAACCGCTGGCCACCGGCGCCGTCCACTGCTGACGACCGAACACCCGCAACTGACCGACCTCGGCATCGAAGCGATCGCTGAAGAAGCGCTCGGCCTCGGCCGGTCGCGAGGGCACCTCCAGCCCCAACTCCATCTGCAACACCACCTGCGCCGCCTGCGAGACCATCACATAGACGCGCATCCCGGCGCCGACCAGGGTCTCGATCAGACGCAGCCCGTACTGCGCCCCCGAGGCACCGGTCAGCGCCACCGCGACGGTCTGCGGCCATTGGCTCGGAACATGGGTCATCGAAGCATCTTCCCGTGATTGACTGAGTGGTTGCCGTGCGCTGGACGTGGTCACGACGCGCGGGCACGCCCGAGGGCATCGAGCAGACGCTGGTGGATCCCACCGAAACCGCCGTTGCTCATCACCAGCACCTGATCGCCGGGGCGCGCCTCGGCACCCACCCGCGCGACGATCGCCTCAACCGAGTCGAGTACCGCGCCGCGCTCGCCGAACCCGGCGAAGACCGCGCCGGCGTCCCAGCCGAGATCATCCGGGGCGTACACATAGACCCGGTCGGCGGCGGCCAGCGAGTCGACCAGGGCGGCGTTGTGCACCCCCAGGCGCATGGTGTTGGAGCGCGGTTCGAGCACCGCGAGGATGCGCGCCGCGCCGACCTGCTGGCGCAACCCGTCGAGGGTGGTGGCGATCGCCGTCGGGTGATGGGCGAAGTCGTCGAACACCCGCACCCCGCCGACCTCGCCGCGCAGCTCCATGCGCCGCTTCACCCCGCCGAAGCGGCTCAGCGCCGCCAGCGCCTGCGCCGGCACCACCCCGGCGTGACGCGCCGCGGCGATCACCGCCAGGGCGTTGTCGACGTTGTGCCGACCGGTCAGCGCCCAGTCGACCTCGCCGACCGGCTGCCCGTGATGGAACACGCCGAAGCGCGAACCGTCGGCCGCGAGCAGCTCGGCGCGCCACTCGCCGTCGCCACCGAAGCGCGCGGTCGGCGTCCAGCAGCCCATCTCCAGCACCGTCTCGAGCGCGGCGTCGCCGTCCGGGTGGAGGATCAGGCCGGAGCCGGGCACGGTGCGCACCAGATGGTGGAACTGACGCTGGATCTGGCCGAGGTCGTCGAAGATATCGGCATGATCGAATTCGAGATTGTTGAGGATCAGGGTGCGCGGTCCGTAGTGGACGAACTTCGAGCGCTTGTCGAAGAAGGCGGTGTCGTACTCATCGGCCTCGACGACGAAGAAGGGCGTCTCACCGAGCCGCGCCGAGACGTCGAAGTCGCGCGGCACCCCGCCGATCAGAAACCCCGGGGCGAGCCCGGCCTCCTCCAACACCCAGGCGAGCATGCTCGCGGTGGTGGTCTTGCCGTGGGTGCCGGCCACCGCCAGCACCCAGCGCTCGCGCAGCAGGTGCTCGCGCAGCCACTCGGGGCCGGAGCAGTAAGGCAGCCCGCGATCGAGCATCGCCTCCACCGCGGGGATGCCGCGCCGCATCGCGTTGCCGACGACGACCACATCGGGGGCGGGATCGAGATGGGCGGCGTCATAGCCCTCCATCAGCTCGATCCCGGCCGCCTCGAGCTGGGTGCTCATCGGCGGATAGACGTTGGCGTCGGAGCCGGTCACCCGATGGCCGAGGGCGCGCGCGAGCTGCGCCACCCCACCCATGAAGGTGCCGCAGATACCGAGGATATGCAGATGCATGCGAGACGGTTCTCCCGAACGACGAGGACGCGGGCCGCGCGGGCCCGCACGAGGATTCAGCGGCGACGGCGCTCAGCCGCCCCCGAACAGCGCGCCGATCAGCGCCACCGCGAACAGCTCGAAGGCCAGCGCGATGGCCACCCCCTGACCGAGGCCGATGACGAAGGCATGGCGCAGGATGTGCCCGGTCACCACCAGGCTCCACACCACCAGGGCGAGAAACAGCAGGGCACCGAGCGCGGCCAGCTCGGTCTCGCGACTGCCGGTCGGCTGCAGCCCCAGCGGCACCAGCGCGAGCAACCCGAGCAGCGCGCCGGCGCCGAGCAGCGCGGTCGCCGTCTGCAGGAAGCGCCGGGCGTGACGCACCGCGCTCAGACCGACATAGAGCGCGGCCAGGGTCAGCGCGATCTCGGCAAGCGCCTGCAACAGGCTCGGCCACCAGCCGATCCCCGCCGAGACCCCCACCAGCATCCCGACCAGCAGATCGGCCAGCAACACGACAACGAACAGGGTTTCCGAGGCCGGGAGCTGCTGCGGCGTACGACGCAGCCAGCACAGCTCGGCGAAGAACATGATTAGGGCCTGCACGACGATCACCTGCAGCGGGACATGGCGCCAATGATAACCGCCGGGACCACGACGACCGCAAGTTCAGCGGTCAGCTATCAGCCGCCAGCAGCCAGCCGCCAGTGGGTGTGGTACTCAACGACAGCGCCACTTGCCACCAACGGTCGGCGACCGGCAAGCGCACATTCTCGGCACCAGTGTTCGAGGGCAGGCCGCCACTGGAGGCTGGCGACTGATCGCTGGCGACTGGCGACTGGCGACTGGCGGCTGGCAGCCGTCCGCTCAACGCCGCGCCAGCGCGATGCCGAGCGCGAGCATCAGCGCGGCGAGGACGACGACCGGTGCGTTGCCGAGACGCGCGAAGGGGGTGGCGCCGACGCGGGGCTGGATCTCGGCGCTGGCGCCGCCGCGCACGAAGGCCGGGACGCGCTCGATCACCCGGCCGCGGTAATCGATGATCGCCGAGATCCCGGTGTTGGTCGCGCGCAGCAGATCGCGCCCGCTCTCGAGGGCGCGGGCGCGGGCGATCTGCAGGTGCTGGTGAGGCGCAAGCGAGTCGCCGAACCAGGCGTCGTTGCTGACGTTGATCAGATACCGCGCCTCGGGCAGCGCCTCGATCAGCTCGGCGCCGAAGGCGTCCTCATAGCAGATCGAGGCACCGACCGGATGCGTCCCGACCTGGAGCAGCGGGCGCGCCGCCTCGCCGCGACTGAAGTCCGACATCGGCACCTCGAACCAGGCGATCAGCGGCCCCAGCCAGGCCTTGAACGGCAGGAACTCGCCGAAGGGCACCAGATGTCGCTTGAAGTAGCGGTCCTCGACGCTGCCGATGGCGAGCAGCGCATTGTAATAACGACCACCGTCGGTTTCGCGCACCGGGATGCCGAGCACGATCTCGGTGCCGGTCTCTCTCGCGCGCGCGGCGAGCGGATCGATCAAGGGCGCGCGCAACACATCGAGGAAGTCGGGCAGCGCGGTCTCCGGCCATACCACCACATCGGCGTCGAGATGATCGAAAGTGAGTTCGAGATAGGCGCGCACCGTCGCCGGCCCCGTCTCCGGGTTCCACTTGATCGCCTGCGGGATATTGGCCTGGACCACGCTCGCGCGCAGCGGCGCGCCCTCGGGCTGGGTCCAGTCGAGCTGCGCCAGCGCCCAGCCGCCGCCCCAGAGCACGACCAGCACTGCCAGCGCCAGCGGACGCCCCCGGCCCCGCGCCCGCCGCACCGACCACCACAGCATCCCGGCCGAGAGCGCCGCCACCAACGAGGCGCCATAGACGCCGAGGAGCGGCAGCCAACCGGCCAGTGGTCCGTCGATCTGCCCGTAGCCGAGCGCGAGCCAGGGGAAGCCGGTGAACAGCCAACCGCGCAGCCATTCGAGCAACACATAGAGCGCCGGGAAGCAGAGCAGCGCGCCCACCCGGTCCGGCCCGGCGGCCAGCCGCTGCAGCGCCCAGCCGAGCACGCCGTAGTAGAGCGCCATCGCGGCGACGAAGACCAGGGTGAGCAACTGGGCCACCGGCGCCGGCATGTTGCCGAACTCGTTGAGGCTGATGCGGATCCAGAACACCCCGAACCCCATCAACCCGACCCCGAACAGCCAACCGCGCCAGAAACCGGCGCGCGGCGTCGCCCCCTCCAGCGCCAGCAGCAGCAGCGCCAGGGCGAGCACCGCGAGCGGGAAGCCCCCGAAGGGCGCGAAGCTCGACACCGCCAGGGCGCCGGCGAGGAAGGCGATCAGGGCTGATCTGCGCGAGGGCGGGAGAACTGACGACAGAGACATGGCGGTCGATCCGATGACAGCAGACCGGGCGGGTTCTATCAGCCGCCCCCGACCCGGTCAACCGTCAGTCACGCCCGCCGCCGTTGCGACAGCGCGCGATATCGACCTGCATGGGACCGAGCGCGGCGGGTTCTCGACCCGATCGAACGCAGCGGCGAACAGCGCCAGACCCCGTATCACGGCCAGCGGCAGAATCACGCCGTTGACGAAGCGACCCGGGTGAGAACCGGAGACGGCGAAGGACAGCCAGATCGCATACAAAAACGCTGACCGATGGCTTCCAACAAACCCATCTCCTGCCCGCACAACGCAAGACGCCGGGGTGTCGGCGGACACCCCGGCGCCGTCAGCCGTTCAGCCCGAGCACGACCTCAGGCCGCGTCGTGACGCCGCCGCACCCGCGCCAGACCGATCAGGCCGGCGCCGAGCAACGCCAGCGCGCCAGGCTCGGGGATGCTGATGGTGTCACCCAACAGCTCGGCGGTCGAGACGCGGGCGAAGAAGACATCTGCTCCTCCCGCCAGATCGACCATGAACTGCGAGCTTGCGGTGTAGGAGAAGTCGAACGGCGTGCCACCCAGGGTCACGAGAGGGTCGGTATCGAAATAGTCACGGGCCATACCGCCGGTGACGTGCATCGCGGAGCCGGCGTTACTGAACAGCATGCCCGCGGCGAAGAGCTGACCGGTGAAGGAGATCGACTCGAAGGTACCTTCAAGGAACAGGGCGCCATCGGTGGCCTCGTACATCTCGTTCGGGTCGGCCTCGAAGTCGTTGTTGGCGTTGAAGTTCCGACTGTGATCGACCCAGATCTTGAAATACGACTGGCTCCAGTCGACCGTATAGGTGGCGGGATCGAGGAAGTCGCCGCCACCGGGCGTGTTCTCGACGAACTCGATGCCGCCGAACTCATAGGTCAGCTCACAGCCCGGGCAGAAGTCCGCCGGATTCGTCTCGGGGTTCGGCTGACCGGTCTGGTCGTTGGCGTCGTTGAAGTTGTTGATCTTGCCGCCGCCATAGAGATAGTTGCCGAACATCATCGTGGTGGCGTTGGTGGCGTTGATGCCCACCAGGCTGCCCATGTCGTAGCCCGAGTTGGTGCTCTGGAACCACTGGGTGAAGTTACTATCCATCTTCATGTCGAGCGGCGAATCCGGGTTCCACAACACCCCGCCGACATTGATGACATCAGCGCCGGCAAGCGGCGACACCATGATCGCCGCACCGAGCAGCGCGCTTTTCCGAGTCAACATGATCCATCTCCCTGTATCGCTTCAAGAAGGGGCTGCTCCACCCCGCTGACAGAAAAGCGAAAAGCAGGCCAGACCCGACAAGCCATTGAAGACAAAAGGAAAGGGAAGAGATTGCTGGACCCAATAACGAGAAAGACACTTTTTGTGTAAAAAAGGTCGACGTTTTTACCGGCAACGTCCAGCCACCGGACCAAAAACCTCACCGCGACAGGACCCGCCGGCGCGACAGACCCGAAACCCGCGACCAACACCGTCAAGAATTCCGTCACCTCGTCTCGGCCTTATCGCCACGTCACGCGGTCTGCTCTCGCACGAAGTCGAGAAAAGCGCGATCGGCACGCGAGAGATAGCCCCCACTCTGCCATGCCAGCGAGAAGTCGAGATGAACCGGGGTCGCGAATGGAATCGCCACCAGCCCGGGGTCGCGAGTCTGCTCGCTGACCATGCGCAGCACGCAGGTGATGCCGAAGCCCTGGCGGACGATGGTCTCGGCGAGCGGGATGAGATTGGTCTCGAAGGCGATGCGCGGCTCGACCTCGAGCGCGGCGGCATGACGGTCGATGAACTCGCGCAGGAAGTAGCCGCTACGCGCAACCACCAGATCGTGTTCGAACAGGATCGCGAAGTCGATGCATTCGGCCTCCGCCAGGGGATGCGAGCGACCGACGTGTACCACCACCTCCTCGCGCAGGAAGGGATGGGTCTCGAGACCGTCGAGCTCGGCGTCGCTGGTCACCACGCCGAGATCCAGCACCCCGGCGCGGATCATGCTCAGCAGACTCCGGGTGCCCGCCTCCTGCACCGACAGCCGCAACCCGGGATGACGGTGTTTGAAGGCCATCAACAGCGGCGGGAAGAAGTAGGAGCCGAGGATGCTCGGCAACCCGATCCGCACCTCGCCCTTGAGCAGTCCGCGCAACTCGCGCATCTGCAGCTCGGCGGCCTCGGCGCGCTCGAGCAGGGCCCGGGCGTGCCCGGCCAGCACCTCGCCCTCGCTGGTCGGCGTGACCCGACGCGTCCCGCGATGCAACAGCTCCAGGTCGAGCGCGCGCTCGAGCTTGCGGATGGCGATGCTCAGCGCCGGCTGGGCGATGCCGAGACGGGCGGCGGCGGCGGTGAAACCACCGGCATCGACCACGGCGAGGAAGTAACGCAGCTGCTTCAAATCCATATCGATTTCGAATCGAAAAA
>NZ_RHFJ01000023.1:0-54594 GCF_003718675.1 Marichromatium sp. AB32 | reverse complement strand
CGCCCGCCGCTGGTGCTGGCCGGCTGAGCGCGGCCGCACCACGCTGGGGGGCGTCCGTCTATCCCCGCTCGAACCCGATCTCGCAGCTGTCGGGGTGCGCCGGCGGCGCGTCCTCGAGGATGCGCCGCTTGCCTTCCAGCAAGAAGTCGATCGCCCGTTGCAGGTCGGCCTGGGCGACGCGCTGCTCGGACTCGGGACGCATCGCCGCGTAGGAGGCGGCGAGCAGTACCGCGTTCTGGATGTCGCCACCGGCGGCGCCCTCGGAGTGCGCGGCCAGATCCTGATGGTCGACGTCCGCGGCCAGCGGCAGCTCGGCGGGGATGTGTGCGGCCCAGAGACGCGCGCGCTCGTCGGGGCCGGGGAGCCGGAACTCGACATGGGCGAGCATCCGTCGCAGGAAGGCGGTGTCGTAGTTGCCGACCAGGTTGGAGGCGAAGATCACCGCGCCCTCGAAGTTGTCGAGTTCGATCAGGGTGGTGCTGCGCGCGACATTGATGCTGTTGTCGGCCGATTGCGAGATGTCGCGCAGCCGTCGCCCGAGGATCGAGTCGGCCTCGTCGAAGAACAGCAGCGCGCCGCTCTCGCGCGCGCGGGCGAAGGCCGCCTGGATGTTCTTCGGCGTCTCGCCGACATACATCGACTCCAGCTCGGCATAGCTCACCCGCAGGATCGGTCGGTCGAGCAGATCGGCGATGGCATCGGCGGCGAGGGTCTTGCCGGTGCCCGGCGGGCCGTAGAAGTTGAGCGCCAGGCGTCGCCCGGTGCGCGCCACCGCCGCCAGGTTCCAGGTGTCGTAGATCAGCCCCTGGGCGAGCAGCACGTTGGTCGCCTCGCGGATGCGGGTGAGGGTCTCGGGGTCGAGGATGAGTTGGTCGAGGCGGTGACGGGGGCGCTCCGGGGTGATCCAGTCGAGCCGTGGCCTGACCGTGGGGGCGGCGCTTGCCGCCTCGGGCGCGGCCGGTTCGGTCGCGCGCGATTCGGCGAGGGCCTCGGGCTCGGGCGTGAGCCCGGCGGCGCGGGCGATCTCGGGGTCGATCGGCGCACCCTCGGGGTTGGCGTGGGCGCGGCGCGCGAGGGTGGCCTGCCAGGGGTTGAAGTCGATGCGGACCTTGGGGCGCAGCAGTGCGCCGGGGAAGCGGCTGCGCGCGAGGGTGCGCCCGAGCCGCTTGATCAGCGCGTTGGTGGCCGCCGGTTCGGCCTCGATGGTGTAGGGCTCGCCCTGCTCGCGACAGCGCGGGCAGTCGTACATGGGCACGCCCACGGCCTCGATCAGCGGGTGGCCGGGGAGGCGCTTCTCGCCCTGGAGGACGAGTTCGAGCGGGCAGTCGTGGGTCGGGCAGCGTGGGGTTCGGTTGATCAGTGACATGGTCGCGGGTCTGGGCGCCGGCCTGGTGTGGCCGGCGCGACTGTGGGCCGTGGATCAGGGATGGTGGGTGAACACCAGGTTCAGCATGGTCAGCGAGACCACCAGGAACAGCACCGTCATGATACCGCCGGCGCGCAGGAAGTCGGCCACCCGATAACCGCCCGGTCCCATCACCAGGGCGTTGACCTGATGGGTGGGGATGAGGAAGGAGTTGGAGGTGGCGATGGCCACGGTCAGCGCGAACAGCGCCGGATCGGCGCCGACCCCGAGCGCCATGTTGACCGCCAGCGGCACCAGCAGCACGGTGGCGCCGACGTTCGACATCACCAGGGTGAAGGCGGTGGCGAGGATCGCGAGCACCGCCTGCACCACCCACACCGGCACCGTGCCGAGCGCCCCGAGCGCCCCGAGCGCCTGATCGGCGATCCAGGCGGCGGTGCCGCTCTGCTCCACCGCCAGCCCCAGCGGGATCAGCGAGGCGAGCAGGAACACCGTCTTCCAGCTCACCGCCGCGTAGGCCTCCTCGATCGACAGCACCCCGGTGAGCACCATGCCCACGGCGCCGGTGAGCAGTGCGACCGACAGGCGCAGGTCGGTGAACAGGATCAGCCCGAGGGTGAGCACGAACAGCGCCAGCGCCACCGGGACCTTGTGCGGGCGCAGCGCCTCGTGCGGGTACTCGGTGGTGACGACGACGAAGTTGCGGTCGCGCTCGAGCCGCGCCAGATCGGCCCAGGTGGTGTGCACCACCAGCGCGTCGCCGGCGGCGAAGGGGGTGTTGCGCACCCCGCCGGTGGTGTAGTTGATGATGCTGCCGCCGCGATGGATCGCCAGCAGCGACAGCCCGTAGGTCTTGCGCAGCCACAGATCGCGCGCGCTCTTGCCGATCAGCGCCGAGCCCGGCGGCACCACCAGCTCGGCGATCCCCGCCCTGGACTCCGAGACGACCTCGGCGAAGTGGTCGAGTTCGGCACTGCGTTCGAGCCGGTTGGCGGCGACGAAGGCGTCCATCGCCGGTGCGGTGCCGATCAGCGCCAGGCGGGTGTCGGCGGCGATGCCGAGGGCGCGGTTGACCCCGTCGGCGCCGACCCTGAGCCCGTCGCCCTTGTCGAGCGCGACCACCCGCACCGTCCAGGTGCGCTCCATGTCGTCGACGCTGGTACCGACCAGCGGGCTGTCTGCCGGTACCCGCAGCTCGTGGACCGCGCAGCCGTCGAGTTGATAGGTCTCGGCGAGATAGGCGCGGGTGGTCGCGGCCTCGTGCAGCTCGGTCTCGCCGCTCCCGCCGCGCGGCAGCACCAGGCGCCCGGCGATGACGAAATAGAGGATGCCGGTGATCAGCAGGGCGATGCCGATCGGGGCGACGTCGAACAGCGCGAAGGTGCGCAGCGGTGCGCTGTCGGCGGGGAGGGCGTCGTTGGCCTGGAGGATGAGGTCGTTGAGCAGGATCAGCGGGCTCGAGCCGACCATGGTGATGGTGCCGCCGAGGATGGCGCAGAAGCCCATCGGCATCAGCAGTCGCGAGATCGGTAAGCGGGTGCGCGCGGCGATGCGCCCGACCACCGGGATGAACAGCGCCGCGGCGCCGACGTTCTGCATGAAGCTCGAGATCACCCCGACGGTGCCCGAGACCAGCGGGATGATGCGCGTCTCGGTGGCGCCGCCGAGACGCATGATCAGCCCCGCCACCCATGACATGATGCCGGTGCGATCGAGTCCGGCGCCGACGATCATCACCGCGATGATCGAGATCACCGCGTTGCTGGCGAAGCCGTCGAACAGGCGCTCGGGCGCGACCAGTCCCTGTTCGAGTCCGATCCAGGGTGCGACCAGGCTGCTCAGGCCGAGCAGTACCATCACGCTGATCGCGGCGACGTCGACGCTCACCACCTCGAAGGCGAAGAGGAAGACGGTGAGCAGCAACACGGCGCTGACCCAGGCGATCTCGACCGAGGGGACGATCCCGGCGAGATAGATGGCGAGCAGGGTGAAGAGTGCGGCGGCCAGGTGCTCCCTGGGCAGGGCGCGGATGGCGTCGGTCATCGGGGGTCCTCCTCTCGGCGCGGGCGATGGGTGTGAACCGGCGATCGATCATACATTAACGTTTGCTTATATTTTTCGCTTTTTTCGTCGGCCTGTTAGCCTTGCCGCGATGAAGCGACATGCCCTGATGCTGGTGGTGATGGCCGTGCTGGCGAGCGCGGCGGGGGGAGGCGCGCGCGCCGCGCCCGAGGTCGAGGTGGCGAGTGCGCTCACCCGGCTGGCCGCACGGCACGACTTCACGGTGAGCGGGATCGAGCAGGCGCGCGGACGCCACGGGCGGCTGCGCGAGGGCGCGCTGGAGCGACGCCTGCGCCATCTGCTCGCCGGGATCGATCATGTCATCCTGCGCACCGCCGATGGTCGCGTGCAGCGGGTCATCCTGCCCGGCGGTCGGGGGGCGGTCGCGACGGCCTCGGTGGCATTTGCGCCGGCGCCGCGACCGCCGGCGGTGCTGGCGCTGCGCCGCAAGGGCGCGGCACTGGTGGTGGTGCTGACGCTCGAGTCCGCCGAGGGGCGGCCGAGGCCGCAGCCGTTGCTGGTCGATTCGGGGGCCGTGCGCACCCTGCTGCCGGCGCCGCTGTGCGCCGAACTCGGGCTCGACCTGGAAGGGGTGGCGCCGGTCGCGATCGCGCTCGGCGACGCCGAGGTGCGGGCGCTGCCGGGGCGGTTGGCCGCGGTGCGCGCCGGTCCCAGGCGTCTGGTCGAGGTCGAGGTGGGCTGTGTCGAGGGGCGCGCGCTCGGCGGCAACGCATTGCTCGGCGAGGATCTGCTCGGTCGGCTCGGCGCTCGGCTCGATCGCGACGGCGCGCGTCTGGTGCTCGATCCCGCGCCGGGCGACTGAGTGGTCTCAGAGGATGCTCGGTCCCGCCTCGGTCTCGTCCTCGGGATCGAGCGCGACGCGATACTGCTCGACGGCCTCGACCGCGCTCTCCAGGGCGCCGAAGCGGGCGATGTGATAGAGCGCCTCGCCCTCGGTGACCAGCGGCAGGTTGGTGCGACCGATGACGATGCCGCTGCAGGGCGCGCGCACCGGCTCGTCGGCGGGGCGGAAGGGGTCGGTGAGCACCCCCAGGGTGTCGCCGCGCTCGACCTGGGCGCCGAGCGCGGTGAGCGAGAGCAGCACGCCGCTCTGCGGGGCGCGCACCCACAGGCTCGAGCGCGCCACCACCGGGGCGCGCACCCGGGCGCGGCGCCCGCCCGAGGCGCGGATCATCCCCAACCGTCGCATCACCCCGAGGATGCCGCGCACCCCGGCGCGGATCGAGAACTCGTCGAAGCGCAGCGCCTCGCCGGCCTCGAACAGCAACAGCGGGATGTCGTGCTCGGCGGCCACCGCGCGCAAGGAGCCCGGGCGTGGGTCGGCGTCGAGGATCACCGGCGCGGCGAAGGCGCGCGCCAGCTCCGAGGTCTCGGGGCTGGCGTCGAGGGTGGCGCGGATCTGGGGCAGGTTCTCGCGATGCAGCGCACCGGTGTGCAGGTCGATGCCGTGGGTCGCCTTGGTGACCACCTCATTGATCAGGGTGGCGGCCAGGCGCGCGGCCAGCGAGCCGGTGTCCGAGCCGGGGAAGCTGCGGTTGAGATCGCGTCGGTCGGGGAGGTAGCGCGACTGGCGGACATAGCCGTAGACGTTGACCACCGGCACCGCCAGCAGGGTACCGCGCAGGTGACGCAGCGCCGGATGGGCGAGCAACCGGCGGATGATCTCGACGCCGTTGATCTCGTCGCCGTGGATCGCCGCGGTGATGAACAGCCGCGGGCCGTCGCGCCGCCCGCGCAGCACGTGCACCGGCATCGCCACCGGGGTCTGGGTGTAGAGGTTGGGCAGGGTGAGGTCGATGCGGGTGCGCTCGCCCGGCGAGATCTCGTGCCCGGCGATACGCACTGGCTCGGTCATGAGCGCTGCTCAGCCCTGCCCACGGGTGCGGGTCTTGCCGGCGGCGGCGTTCTTCTCGATGAAGGCGATCACCTGGTCGGCGACGTCCTTGCCGGTGGCCGCCTCGATGCCTTCCAGCCCGGGCGAGGAGTTGACCTCCATCACCACCGGGCCGTGGTTGGAGCGGAGGATGTCGACGCCGGCGACGTTGAGCCCCATGATCCGCGCCGCGCGGGTGGCGGTGGAGCGTTCCTCGGGGGTGATGCGGATTAGCGAGGCGCTGCCGCCGCGATGGAGGTTGGAGCGGAACTCGCCGGCCTTGGCCTGACGCTTCATCGCCGCCACCACCTTGTCGCCGATGACGAAGCAACGGATGTCGGCGCCCTTGGCCTCGCGGATGTACTCCTGCACCAGGATGTTGGCCTTGAGTCCCATGAAGGCCTCGATCACGCTCTCGGCGGCCTGCTGGGTCTCGGCGAGCACCACGCCGATGCCCTGGGTGCCCTCGAGGAGCTTGATCACCAGCGGCGCGCCGCCGACCATCTTGATGAGATCGGCGATGTCGTCCGGGGCGTGGGCGAAGCCGGTGATCGGCAGCCCGATGCCCTTGCGCGAGAGCAGCTGCAGCGAGCGCAGCTTGTCGCGCGCGCGGGTGATCGCCACCGACTCGTTGAGCGGGTAGACGCCCATCATCTCGAACTGGCGCAGCACCGCGGTGCCGTAGAAGGTCACCGAGGCGCCGATGCGCGGGATCACCGCGTCGAAGCCGGTCAGCTCCTCGCCCTTGTAGTGGATCGAGGGGGCGTGCGAGGTGATGTTCATGTAGCAGCGCAGCACATCGAGCACCTTGGTCTCGTGGCCGCGCGCGCGCGCCGCCTCCACCAGTCTGCGGGTGGAGTAGAGCGAGGGGTTGCGTGACAGGATTGCAATCTTCATCGCATTCACTGGTCCCTGATGAAGAAAAAGGACCGGGGCGTTGTTCCCCGGGTGGACGACCCTCCCTGGTCGTTGCCGGACACGCCGGCGTCAGTCCAGGTGGCGCGGTTCGGGCTGCTCGAACAGGGTAACGATCAGCAGGATGACGACCCCGATGCTGATCGCGCTGTCGGCGACGTTGAAGGCCGGCCAGGGGTTGAACAGGTCCATCGGCAGGAAGGGCAGATAGACCTGGACGAAGTCGATCACATGACCGAGCACCACCCGGTCGATCAGGTTGCCGAGCGCACCGCCGAGCAGCAGCGCCAGTGCCGCGGCGCTCCAACGCTGGTCGCGGCGCAGCCGCCCCAGCCAGATCACCAGCGCGACGCTGACGGCCACGGCGATCAGCGCGAACAGCCAGCGCTGCCAGCCGCCGGCACCGGCGAGCAGGCTGAAGGCCGCGCCCTCGTTGAACACCAGGGTGAGGTGCAGGGTCTCGGTCAGCGCGATCACCTGGAAGGGATCGAGCAGACCGTAGACCAGCCACTTGCTGGCCTGGTCGAGGACCAGCACCAGCAGCGACAGCCACAGCCAGGAACGGGCGCCGGACTCAGCCATAGCGGCGGGTCTCGCCGGCGCCGGCGACGTTCTCGACGCAGCGTCCGCACAGCTCCGGGTGCTCGGCATCGGCGCCGACGTCGGCGCGGCGGTGCCAGCAGCGCACGCACTTGGGGTGGCTGCTCGGCGCGACCATCACCCGCAGCCCCTCGAGCTCGGTGTCCTGGGCCTCCGCGGGCGCCCGGTCGAGCGGCTCGAGCCGCACCGCCGAGGTGATCAGTACGAAGCGTAGCTCATCCTCCAGCCGCTCCAGGGTGGCCAGCAGCTCGGGCGCGCAGTAGAGGGTGAGTTCGGCGTCGAGGGCGGCGCCGATCGCGCCGTCCTTGCGCGCGGCCTCCAGCGCCGGGCCGGTGGCGGCGCGTACCGCGATCACCTGATCCCAGAAGGCGCGGCCCAGCGGCTCGTCCTCGGCGAGGGTGAACAGCCCCGCATACCACTGCTCGATGAACGGGGTCTCGCCGCGCTCGCCGGGGATGTGGCGCCAGATCTCGTCGGCGGTGAAGCTCAGGATCGGTGCCATCCACCGCGCCATCGCCTCGATGATGTGATACATCGCGCTCTGACAGGAGCGTCGCGCCAGGCTGTCGGCCTGGGTGGTGTACTGACGGTCCTTGATGACGTCGAGATAGAAGCCGCCGAGATCGACCACGCAGAACTGCTGCAGCTTCTGGCAGATCAGGTGGAACTGGTAGTCGTCGTAGGCGGCGACGATCTCCTGCTGGAGACGCGCGGCGCGATCGACCGCCCAGCGGTCGAGGGCGAGCATCTCGGCCGGGTCGATCAGGTCGCTGGCCGGGTCGAAACCGTTGAGGTTGGCGAGCAGGAAGCGCGCGGTGTTGCGGATGCGCCGGTAGCTGTCGGCGGTGCGCTTGAGGATCTCGTCGCTGACGCTCATCTCGCCGCGATAGTCGGTGCCCGCGACCCACAGCCGGATGATGTCGGCACCGAGGTTCTTGACCACCGTCTGCGGGCTGACCACGTTGCCCTTGGACTTCGACATCTTCTCGCCCTTGGCGTCGACGGTGAAGCCGTGGGTGAGCACCTGGCGATAGGGCGCGTGACCGTGGATCGCGGTGGAGGTCATCAGCGAGGACTGGAACCAGCCGCGGTGCTGGTCCGAACCCTCGAGATAGAGATCGGCCGGGCGACCGAGTTCGGCGCGGCGGTCGAGCACGCAGGCGTGGGTCACCCCGGAGTCGAACCAGACGTCGAGGGTGTCGTGCACCTTGTCGTAGTGCGCGGCCTCCTCGGCGCCGAGGAGTTCGGCCGGATCGAGCGCGAACCAGGCCTCGATGCCCTCGCGCTCGACGCGCTCGGCGACCTGCTCGATCAGTTCGGCGGTGCGCGGGTGCAGCGCCGCCGTCTCCTTGTGGACGAACAGCGGGATCGGCACGCCCCAGGTACGCTGGCGCGAGATGCACCAGTCGGGACGGCCCTGGACCATCGCCTCGATGCGGTTGCGACCCCACTCCGGCAGCCACTCGACCTTGGCGATCTCGCCGAGTGCCGCGGCGCGCAGTCCGGCCTGCTCCATGCTGACGAACCACTGCGGGGTGGCGCGGAAGATGATCGGCGTCTTGTGGCGCCAGCAGTGCGGGTAGCTGTGGGTGATGCGGGTCTCGAGCAGCAGCGCGCCGCGCGCCTTGAGCACCTCGAGCACGTGCTCGTTGGCCTTGAACACGTGCTCGCCGGCGAACAGCGCGGTGTCGGGCAGGAAGCGCCCGTCGCCGCCGACCGGATTGTCGACCGGCAGGCCGTAGCGCTGACCGACGAGATAGTCGTCGAGACCGTGGCCGGGGGCGGTGTGTACCGCGCCGGTACCGGCGTCGAGGCTGACGTGCTCGCCGACGATCACCGGCACCTCGCGATCGTAGAAGGGGTGGCGCAGGCGCAGCCCCTCGAGATCGATGCCGCGGGCATAGCCGAGCACCCGGTAGCGCTCGATGCCCCAGCGATCCATGGTGTCCTTGAGCAGGCCCTCGGCGACGATCAGCCGCTCGCGCCCGCCCGGGGCGTCATCGTGCTCGGCCTCGACCACCACGTACTCGAGCTCGGCGTTGAGCGCAACGGCCTGGTTGGCCGGCAGGGTCCAGGGCGTGGTGGTCCAGATCACCACCGCCGCCGGGCCGCTGCCAGCACCGTCGGGGGCGGTGTGACAGCGACCGTCGAGGGCGTCGGGGTCGACCAGCTGGAAGCGCACGTCGATGGCGATCGACTGCTTGTCGGCGTACTCGACCTCGGCCTCGGCCAGCGCCGAGCCGCAGTCGACGCACCAGTGCACCGGCTTGAACCCCTTGTGGACGTGCCCATTGTCGATGATGCGGCCGAGCGCGCGGATGATGTCGGCCTCGAAGCCGTAGTCCATGGTGAGATAGGGGTTGTCCCAGTCGCCGAGCACGCCGAGACGCTTGAAGTCGGTGCGCTGACCGTCGACCTGGCGCGCGGCGTAGTCGCGACAGGCGCGACGGAACTCGGCGGCGCTGATCTTCTGACCCGGCTTGCCCTTCTTCTTCTCGACCTGGAGCTCGATCGGCAGACCGTGACAGTCCCAGCCCGGCACGTAGGGGGCGTCGAATCCGTTCAGGGTGCGCGACTTGACGATGATGTCCTTGAGCACCTTGTTGACCGCGTGGCCGATATGGATGTCGCCGTTGGCGTAGGGCGGGCCGTCGTGCAGCACGAAGCGCTCGGCGCCGGCGCGGGCCTCGCGGATACGCGCGTAGAGATCCATCGATTCCCAGCGTTTGAGCATCTCGGGCTCGCGCTGCGCCAGGTTGGCCTTCATCGCGAAGCCGGTCTTGGGAAGATTGAGCGTCTGTTTATAGTCTGTCACGTCGATCTCAGCGGGTCGGAAAGAGTGGGGCGCGCCGTCCCGGGGCGCGCGTTCGGGGCAAGCTACAAGTCGCCCCGATGATAATCAAGCGGGGGCGTCAACCGTCGGTGGCGCGCCTGGGCCCTGTGTTGACCGCCCGGGTCCCGGTCGCTAGCTTACGGCCACGCCGGAGACCGGCGCAGGTGTGGCGCGCTGTGTGGTGTCGGTGCCGTGCGCGACACGAGATCGTCGGTGAGTCGGCGTGACGCGAGCGGGCCGGTTCGAGTGTCGGGTCCAGTGTCGGTCAATGCAGGTTGCGCCGTGAGCGATAACACACAACACAAACCCAGGCTGCGGATCGGGATGTTCGTGCATCTCGATCTGCCCTGGATGGCGCACCCCTTCTTCACCAGCAGTTTCAAGATCCGCACCCGCAAGCAGCTCGAGACGCTGATGCAGCTCGATCTCGGGCGGGTGCGGGTCGATCTGGCGCGCAGCGACCCGGAGCCGGAGGACCTGCCGGCGGACGACGAGCCCGAGGGCGACGGTGACGCCGAGGTACGCGATCAACTGCGCGCCGATCTCGAGGCCTCCCTGTGGGAGGAGAAGAACGCGCGCATCCGCGTGCTCAAGGAGCGGCGCAAGCGGCTCAACCTCTGCGCCAAGCGCTACCGCCAGTCGGTGGTGCTGGCGCGCAAGCTGATGTCGCACCTGCGCTCGGCCCCGGCGCAGGCGGCCGAGGAGGCCGACGCGCTGGTCTCGCAGATGGTCGAGGACCTGACCGCCGATCACGAGGCCACGGTGCAGCTGGTCAACCTCAAGAGCCAGGACGAGAACACCTATCATCACGCCATCAACGTCATGGCGCTGGCGCTGGTGCTCGGGCGCAAGCTCAAGCTCGATCGCGAGAACCTGCGCCTGCTCGGGCTCGGCGCGCTCTTCCACGACCTCGGGCTGCAGCGCATCCCTTCACAGATCCTGCACAAAAAGGGCGACTGGAACAAGCCGGAACGCGCCCTCTACGAGCAGCACCCGCGCTACGGGGTGGAGATCGCCCAGGCCATCGGCACCCTGCCCGATGCGGTGATCGAGGTCATCGGCCAGCATCACGAGCACCTCGACGGCAGCGGCTACCCGGACGGGCTGAGCGGCAAGGCGCTCGGCGCGCTGACCCGCATCGTCAGCGTGGTCAATCGCTACGACAACCTCTGCAACGGTACCTATAGCGGACGCGGACTGTCGCCGCACCAGGCCGTCTCGAGCATGTATACCAAGGACCGCGCGCGTTACGACCCGCGGGTGCTGACCACCCTGATCACCAATCTCGGGGTCTATCCCCCGGGCACCGTGGTGCGGCTCGAGGACGAGCGCGTCGCGGTGGTGATCTCGATCAACCCCGACGACCTGCTCAGGCCCAACGTGCTGGTCTACTCACCCGAGATCCCCAGCGATCAGGCGCTGATCCTCGATCTCTCGGAGGAGGAGGGCGCGATCCGCGAGAGTCTGCACCAGTCCGAGCTCACCGAGGACATCATCGAGTATCTCAACCTCTCCGACAAGCTGAGCTATTACGTCCAGTCGAGTCCGGCGAAGGGGCGCTGAGCCGTGCTCGGTGGTGCGCGACTCCGGGTTGGCGTAAGTTGAACTCGAACCAGGGGGTCCGCTCAGCGGCGCCGGGCACCTGTCCGGGCGCCCGCGATCTGGCACAATGCGCCGCCTGCGCGTCGGGCCTGCGCCGGTTCGAACCCATCCCGCCCATCGGTCACGGTAACGAGAACATGTCCTATCCGACCATCGAAGACTTCGTCGGCAACACGCCGCTGGTGCGTCTGCAGCGTCTGCCCGGCGAGACCTCCAACCTGATCCTCGCCAAGCTCGAGGGCAACAACCCCGCCGGCTCGGTCAAGGACCGTCCCGCGCTCAACATGATCCGTCGCGCCGAGGAGCGCGGCACCATCCGCCCCGGCGACACCCTGATCGAGGCCACCAGCGGCAACACCGGCATCGCGCTGGCGCTGGCGGCGGCCATCCGCGGCTATCGCATGGTGCTGATCATGCCCGAGAACATGAGCTCCGAGCGCCGCGGGGCGATGCGCAGCTATGGCGCCGAGATCATCCTCACCCCCGCCACCGGTGGCATGGAAGCGGCCATCGATCTCGCCCTGGAGATGGAGGCGCGCGGCGAGGGCGTGCGTCTCGACCAGTTCTCCAACCCCGATAACCCCGAGGCGCACACCCTCGGCACCGGCCCCGAGATCTGGCGCGACACCGAGGGGCGGGTGACCCACTTCGTCAGCTCGATGGGCACCACCGGCACCATCATGGGCACCGGGCGCTATCTCAAGGCGCAGAACCCGGCGGTGCAGGTCGTCGGCGTGCAGCCGGCCGAGGGGGCGAGCATCCCCGGCATCCGCCGCTGGCCCGCAGCCTATCTGCCCAAGGTCTACGATCCGGCCGGGGTCGATCGCATCATCGACGTCACCCAGCAAGAGGCCGAGGAGACGATGCGCGCGCTGGCCGCGCGCGAGGGCATCTTCGCCGGCGTCTCCTCGGGCGGTGCGGTGGCCGCGGCGCTGCGTCTCTCCGCCGAGGTCGAGGACGCGGTGATCGTGGCGATCATCTGCGACCGCGGCGACCGCTATCTGTCGACCGGGGTGTTCCCGGCCTGAACCCAAATCATCCATAAACGAACGAGTATCCAAGTCCGTGTCGAGAAGAAAACGCAAGCCGCTCCCCCAGGACCCGGTCGAGGTCGAGATCGAGAGCCTGACCCACGAGGGTCGGGGCCTCGCCCACCTCGACGGCAAGGCCGTGTTCGTCGACGGCGCCCTGCCCGGCGAGCGCGTCCGCTTCCAGTACACCCGGGTGCAGCGTCGCTACGACGAGGGCCGGGTGGTCGAGGTGCTGCACGCCTCGCCCGAGCGGGTCGAGCCGCGCTGCGCGCACTTCGGGGTGTGCGGCGGCTGCTCGCTGCAGCACCAGGACACGGCGGCGCAGATCCGCGCCAAGCAGGCCAGTCTCGCCGACGTCTTCACCCGCATCGGCAAGGTCGAGCCCGAGCGTTGGCTCGATCCCCTGGTGGCCGATCATTGGGGCTACCGGCGCAAGGCCCGGCTCGGGGTGCGCCGGGTGGAGAAGAAGGGACGCACCCTGGTCGGCTTCCGCGAGCGTGGCAACGCCTTCCTCGCCGATCTCGAACGCTGTCCGGTGCTGCATCCGGCCGTCGGCGAGCGGCTGGTGGAGATCGGCGCGGCGATCGACGCGCTGAGCATCCGCGACCAGGTGCCGCAGATCGAGGTCGCCGTCGGCGACAGGTCGTGCGTGCTGGTGTTCCGCGTGCTGCAGACCCCGACCGACGCCGACCTGGAGGTGCTGCGCGCGCTCGGCGAGCGCGAGGGCTACCACATCTATCTCCAGGAGGGCGGCCCGGAGACGGTGCGCCCGCTGCCCGGGCACGAGATCGACCTGTCCTACAGCCTGCCGCGTCACGGCCTGACCCTGGAGTTCCTGCCCAACGACTTCACCCAGGTCAACCTCGAACTCAACCGCGCGATGATCGACCAGGCGCTCGGTCTGCTCGACGTCCAGCCCGACGAGACCGTGCTCGACCTGTTCTGCGGGCTCGGCAACTTCACCCTGCCGCTGGCGCGCCAGGCCGCCAGCGTGGTCGGGGTCGAGGGTGACGCCGGGCTGGTGGCGCGCGCCGAGCGCAACGCCGCGCGCAACGGCATCGACAACACCCGCTTCCACACCGCCGACCTCTACGGCGAGCTGGAACTCGAGCCGTGGATGCGCGAGCGCTTCGGCAAGGTGCTGCTCGACCCGCCGCGCAGCGGTGCGCTGCAGGTGCTCGACTGGCTGCCGCGGCTCGGTGCCGAGCGTATCGTCTATGTCTCCTGCTACCCCTCGACCCTGGCGCGCGACGCCGATCGCCTGGTCAACGGGCTCGGCTATCGGCTGCGTGCCGCCGGGGTGATGGACATGTTCCCGCACACCGGGCACGTGGAGTCGATGGCGCTGTTCGAGCGCGCCTGAACGGACGCGGCGGGCATTGCCCGCCGTGCATCCTGGAGGTCAGTCATGGCAATCGAGATCGAACGCAAGTTCCTGGTGCGCGACGCCGGCTGGCGCGAGGCGGTCAGCCGCAGCACGCGCATGGTGCAGGGCTATCTGGTGGCCGAGCCGGGGTTGACGCTGCGGGTGCGGATCGCCGGCGAGCAGGCCTTCCTCACCCTCAAGGGGGCGAGCCGCGGCATCGCCCGTGCCGAGTACGAGTACCCCGTCCCGGTGGCTGACGCCGAGGCGATGCTGCGCGATCTGGCCTGCACCGCACTGGTCGAGAAGGTGCGTCATCTGGTGACGGTCGCGGGCCGGGTGTGGGAGGTCGACGAGTTCGCCGGGGCCAATGCCGGGCTGGTGCTCGCCGAGCTCGAACTCGAGGACGAACGGGCCGTCTTCGTCCGTCCCGACTGGCTCGGCGAGGAGGTCAGCGACGACCCGCGCTACTTCAACGCGCGCCTCGCCCGTCACCCCTACCGCGACTGGTGAGCGGCGCGCGGTCGCTCGCGCTCGGCGCCGCCGCCGTGCTCGGCGGCTGCGCCCGGGGGGCGCGCGAGGACGCGGTGATCCGCTTCGCGGTGGCGCGCCCGCCGCGCAACCTCGATCCCCGTCTGGCCACCGACGCCACCTCCGAGCGGGTCAACCGGCTGCTCTATCGCACCCTGGTACGGCTCGACGCGGCCGCCCGGCCGGTGCCCGGGCTGGCGCGCTGGGAGCAGTTGGAGGCGACCCGTTACCGCTTTCGGCTCGGCGAGCAGGGGCGTCTGTTCAGCGACGGCAGCCGGCTCACCGCGCACGACGTCGTCGCCACCCTGGCCTCGATCCGCGCGCCGGGCTCGCGCTCGCCGCACCGTGCCGCGCTCGCCGGCATCGCGGCGCTGCGGGTGCGCGACGACGACACCCTGGAGCTGGTGCTGCACGCGCCCGACGCGGCGCTGCCGAGCCGGCTGGTGCTCGCGGTGCTGCCGGCGGCGGCGATCGCCCGCGACCACCCCTTCGTCACCGCGCCGATCGGCAGCGGGCCGCTGTGTCTGGTCGAGCGACCCGGCCCCGACGCGCTGCTGCTCGAACGACGCGCCGACGGTCAGCGGATCGCGCTGGTGACGGTACGCGACCCCAGCGTGCGGGTGATGAAGCTGTTGCGCGGCGAGGTCGATCTGTTGCAGGGCGATCTGCCGCCCGAGCTGGTCGATCATCTGGCGCGCGCGCCGGGCATCGCGGTGCGCGCCGTGCCCGGCGCCAACCTCTCCTATCTCGGCTTCAATCTCGAAGACCCGCGCACCGGCTCCCTGGCGGTGCGTCGCGCCATCGCCCAGGCGATCGACCGCCCCCTGCTGATCGACACCCTGCTCGGTGGTCGCGCGCGACTCGCCGAGTCGATCCTGCCGCCCGAGCACTGGGCGGGGCGGGGCGATCTCGCGCCCTGGCCTCATGACCCCGAGCGCGCCCGAGCGTTGCTCGCAGGCGCCGGGTTCGGCCCCGGGAACCCGTTGCGCCTGACCCTGAAGACCTCGAGCGATCCCTTCCGGCTGCGCCTGGCCGGGGCGCTGCAGGCGCAGCTCGCCGCGGCCGGGATCGCGCTGGCGGTGCAGGGGCACGACTGGGGGACCTTCTTCGGCGACGTCAAGGCCGGGCGCTTCAGCCTCTATGCGCTGACCTGGGTCGGGGTGCGAAGCCCCGACATCTTCCGCTACGCGCTGCACTCCGAATCGCTGCCGCCGGGGGGCGCCAATCGGGGGCGTTATCGCAACGCCTCGGTCGACCGGCTGATTGCGACCGCGGCGCGCGCGCCCTCGCTTGCCGCCGCGCGCGCGCCCTATGCCGCGCTGCAGGCGATCGTCCATGCCGAGCTGGCGTTGGTGCCGTTGTGGTACGAGGATCAGGTGGCGGCGCAGCGCGCGACCATTCGCGGCTATCGACCGGCCGGCGACGGCAACTATGATGGGCTGGCGCAGGTCGTGCGCGTCCCGGTCGCAGCAGAGGAGGAGTGATGAGCGAGCGCCGTATCCTGATCGATGTCCCTACCCAGACCCTGACCCTGTCGGCCGGCACGCGCGTGCTCGCCCGCTACCCGGTCTCGACCGGGCGCAACGGGGTCGGTGAGCGCAACGGCAGCGGTTGCACCCCGCGCGGGCTGCACCGGGTGCGCGCACGCATCGGCGATGGCTGCGCGCCGGGGACGGTGTTCCGGGGCCGCCGACCCACCGGCGAGATCTGCGACGCGGCGCTGCGCGCCGCCCACCCCGGGCGCGACTGGATCACCACCCGCATCCTCTGGCTCACCGGCTGCGAGCCGGGGCGCAACCGCGGCGGCGAGGTCGACACCCTGCGCCGCTATATCTACATCCACGGCACCCCGCCGAGCGAGCCGCTCGGCGAGCCGCGCTCGCACGGCTGCATCCGCATGCACGACGCGGCGCTGATCGCGCTCTTCGATCAGACCCCGGTCGGTACCCCGGTGGAGATCCGCGGCTGAGATGGGCGCGCTGCTCGGGCGTCTCGGCGAGGCGGCGGCGAGCCTGCTCGGGGTCTGCACCCTGGTGTTCCTGCTCATCCATCTGGTGCCGGGCGATCCGGTGGCGGCGATGCTGGGGGAGGGCGCGCGCGCCGTCGATCAGGTCGAGCTACGCGCCGCGCTGGGGCTCGATCGGCCGCTGTGGACCCAGTACCTGGACTATCTCGGCGGGCTCGCGCGGCTCGATCTCGGGGTCTCGCTGCACAGCGGTCGGGCGGTGACGGCGCTGCTCGCCGAGCGCGCCGGGCCGACCCTGGAGCTGGCCGTGGCCGCGCTCGCCCTGGCGGTGGTGGTGGCGCTGCCGCTCGGGGTGTTGGCGGCGCTGCATCAGGGGGGATGGATCGATCGCGTCGCGATGGGCTTCTCCATGCTCGGCGCGGCGATCCCCAACTTCTGGCTCGGGCCGCTGCTGATCCTGGTCTGCTCGCTGTGGCTCGGGTGGACGCCGGTGAGCGGGCGCGACGGGCCGCTGTCGCTGCTGCTCCCGGCGCTGACCCTGGGCACCGGGCTGGCGGCGGTGCTGGCGCGGATGGTGCGGTCGAGCCTGCTCGAGGTGCTCGGCGAGGACTATGTGCGTACCGCCCGCGCCAAGGGCGCGGGACCGGTGCGGGTGTTGTGGCGCCACGCCCTGCGCAACGCCTGGTTGCCGGTGCTCACCCTGCTCGGGCTGCAGTTCGGCGCGCTGCTCGGCGGTGCGGTGATCACCGAGACGGTGTTCGCCTGGCCGGGGCTCGGCAGCCTGGTGGTGGAGTCGATCCAGGCGCGCGACTACCCGCTGGTGCAGGGCGCGGTGCTGGTGATCGCGCTCGCCTATCTCGTCGTCAACACCCTCACCGACCTGCTCTATCTCGCCCTCGATCCGCGTATCCGCAGCCGTTGATCACTCCGAGTAGCGTCCGCGCGAGTTGGCGTCGCGCACGTCGCGGGCGTAGTAGCTCAGCTGTCCCATCGGCACCACCGTCACCCCGCCGGGGCTGATCTGGAAGCGTTCGGCGTCGCGGTCGCGGTCGAAGCCGATGCTGTCGCCCGGCTCGATCATGTTGTGACGATCGACGATGACGTTGCGCAGCCGGGCGCCGCGCCCGATGCGCACGTAGTCCATGATCACGCAGTTGTCGAGCTCGACGTCCTCCTCGATCACCGTCTCGCGACGGATGATCGAGTCGCGCACCCGCGCCCCCTCGTGGATCACCGTGGCCGCGCCGAGCAGGGTGTTGCGCACCTCGCCGCCGAGCAGCTTGGCCACCGGGCCCTGGTAGTTGCTGGAGAAGATCGGCCACTCGGGGTTGAACATGTCGAAGGCGGGATCGGCGCCGAGCACGTCCTTGTGGGCGTCGAAGTAGGCGTCGATGGTGCCGACGTCGCGCCAGTAGACCTGGTCCTCGTAGGGTTGGATGCCGGGGATGCGGTTGGTCGAGAAGTCGTAGGCGTAGAGCCTGTGGGTACGCAGCAGACGCGGCAGCACGTGCTGGCCGAAATCGGTCTCGCCGGCGTCGCGACAGGCCTTGAGCGCCTCGAGCAGCACCTCGGTGTCGAAGATGTAGTTGCCCATCGAGGCGAAGGCCATCGCCGGGTCGTGGGGCATCGGGGTGGGGGAGGCCGGTTTCTCCTCGAAGCCCTGGATGCGTCCCTCGGGATCGGCGGCGATGACGCCGAAGCTCGCGGCCTCGGCCAGCGGCACCGGCAGCGCGGCGATGGTGACGTCGGCCTGGCGCTCGCGATGGAAGGCGAGCATCTGGCGCACGTCCATGCGATAGATGTGATCGGCGCCGAACACCGCGACCCGGTCGGGGCGGTGTTCCTCGATCAGGTTGATGTTCTGGTTGACCGCGTCGGCGGTGCCCTGGAACCAGTGCTGCCCGGAGAGCATCTGCGGCGGCACCACGGTGACGAACTGGCTCTGCAGCAGCGGCGAGATGGTCCAGGCCTTGCGCACGTGCTCGATGAGCGACTGCGACTTGTACTGCACCAGCAGATAGATGGTCTGGATCTGCGAGTTGACCAGGTTGCTGAGCACGAAGTCGACGATGCGATAGCGCGAGCCGAAGGGCACCGAGGGTTTGGAGCGGGCGGCGGTGAGCGGCTGCAGGCGCGAGCCCTGGCCGCCGGCCATGACGAAGGCGATGATGCGATCGGTGTTCATAGTGTGCTCTCCTCCGGGCCCGTGCCGGGCGGTCTGTTGTCGTGGCGGTGGTGCTGCATCCCGGCCGGACCGATCGGGGCCGGATTCTTGCGCCGATCATAAACCTGTCACCTTAAGGTTTCTTGATGATCGTCATCGATGCGTCCATCTCTGTGCAAAAGGGGGCATGGAGGTCCGGAATCGGGGCGCGACGGGCGATCGACGACCGTCAGCGGTTAAACTAGACGGTTTTCCAGTCGTGTGGACCCATCCCGGTGCCGCGTCCCCACGAACCCGACCGTGTTCCGAGGAGAGAGCGATGAGCGACCCCATGCAGCAACTGCCCCGTCGTCCGGTGATCCTGATCATCCTGGACGGCTTCGGCGTCAACCCGGCCAAGGCCAACAACGCGGTCGCGATCGCCGACACCCCCAACCTCGATCGCTACTTCTCCAGCCATCCGCACACCACGCTGATGGCCTCGGGGCAGGCGGTAGGGCTGCCCGACGGGCAGATGGGCAACTCCGAGGTCGGTCACATGTCGATCGGCTCGGGCTGTGTGGTGCGTCAGGACCTGGTGCTGATCGACGACGCCGTCGCCGACGGCAGCTTCTACGACAACGCCACGCTGATCGCCGCGGCGCGCGCCGCGGCCGCGGCCGAGCGGCCGGTGCAGCTGATGGGACTGGTCTCCGACGGCGGCGTGCACAGTCACGTCAACCACCTCGCGGCGCTGATCGAACTGTGCCGCCGTCAGGGCGCGCGCGCCCAGGTGCATCTGTTCGCCGATGGGCGCGATACCCCGCCGCGCTCGGTGCTCGGCTATCTCGATGCCTTCGAGCCGGCGTTGCGCGAGGCCGGCGGTCAGATCGCCACGGTCAGCGGTCGCTTCTATGCGATGGATCGCGATAACCGCTGGGAGCGCACCGAGCAGGCCTGGCGCGCCATGGTCGACGGCGAGGGGCGGCGCGCGGCCGACGCGCGCGCGGCGATCGCCGCGGCCTATGAGGCCGGCGAGGACGACGAGTTCATCGTGCCGACGGTGCTCGAGGGCGCCGAGCCGATCCGCGACGGCGATCAGGTGATCCACTTCAACTTCCGCAAGGACCGCCCGCGCCAGCTGGTCGCCGCCTTTGCCGATCCCGCGTTCGCCGCATTCGACCGCCGCGGGGTGACCGGCGTGCGGGTCACCGGGATGATGGAATACGACCCCAAGTACGGCCTGCCCGCGGCCTTTGCCAGCGACGCGCCGCGCACCACCCTCGGCGGGGTGCTCGCCGAGGCCGGGCTGGCGCAGTTCCACTGTGCCGAGACCGAGAAGTACGCCCATGTCACCTTCTTCTTCAACGGCGGCGAGAACGAGCCGCTGCCGGGTGAGGAGCGGGTGCTGATCCCCTCGCCCAAGGTTGCCACCTACGACCTGCAGCCGGAGATGAGCGCTCCCGAGGTCGCCGACACCCTGGTCGAGGTGCTCGGGCGGCGCGCCTTCCCCTTCGTCGTCGCCAACTTCGCCAACGGCGACATGGTCGGCCATACCGCGGTGCGCGAGTCGGTGATCCGCGCCGTCGAGACCCTGGACCGCGAGGTCGGGCGGGTGCTCGACGCCGCCGTCGCCGCCGGCTACTCGGTAATCCTCACCGCCGATCACGGTAACTGCGACGAGATGGTCGACCCGGTCACCGGCGCGCCGCACACCCAGCACACCACCTATCCGGTGCCCTGCCTGGTGATCGACGAGCAGCCCTGGCGGTTGTCGCTCAGTGGCGCACTCAAGGATCTTGCGCCGACGGTGCTGGCGCTGATGGGACTCGATCCCGACCCGCGCATGGACGGGCGCTCGCTGCTGCTCGGTCCGGTGGGCTGAGCGATGCGCGTCTATCTTGATTTGCTGCGCGACGTGATCGACAACGGTCACGATCGCGACGACCGTACCGGGGTCGGGACCCGCTCGGTGTTCGGGCGTCAGGTGCGCTTCGATCTCGCCGCGGGCTTCCCGCTGCTCACCACCAAGCGCGTCCACCTCAAGAGCGTGGTCCACGAGCTGCTGTGGTTCCTCTCGGGCTCGACCAATGCCGCCGACCTGCAGCGCCACGGGGTCAGTATCTGGGACGAGTGGGCCGCGCCGGACGGCGACCTGGGGCCGGTCTACGGTGCCCAGTGGCGCAGCTGGCCGGCGCCCGATGGGCGTCGCATCGATCAGCTCGCCGAGCTGCTCGAGGCGATCCGCGAGCGTCCGCACTCGCGTCGGTTGGTGGTCAGCGCCTGGAACCCGGCCGACCTTCCCGACGAGGGGCTCGGGCCGCAGGACAACGTCGCCGCCGGGCGCATGGCGCTCGCCCCCTGTCACTGTCTGTTCCAGTTCCAGGTGGCCGGCGGACGGCTGTCCTGCCAGCTCTACCAGCGCAGCGCCGACCTCTTCCTCGGCGTGCCCTTCAACATCGCCAGCTACGCCCTGCTCACGGCGATGATCGCCCAGCAATGCGATCTCGAGCCCGGCGAGTTCATCCACACCTTCGGCGACCTGCATCTCTACCGCAATCACCTCACCGACGACATCGTCCATGCCCAGCTCGCGCGCGAGCCCCGGGCGCTGCCGCGGTTGCGGCTGCAGCGGGCGCCGAGTCTGTTCGACTACCGCTATGAGGACGTGGTCATCGAGGGCTATGACCCGCACCCGGTGATCCGCGCGCCGATCGCGGTCTGATGTCCTGTCGCCCGTTGCCCGAGGATCCCCCGCGATGCCGCCATTGATGGAGTTGTTGTTCGACTACGGATTGTTTCTCGCCAAGACCCTGACGCTGCTGCTGGCGTTTGCCGCGCTGCTGCTGATCCTGGCGCGTGCCCGCGGTGCCGGAGATGCGTCCTCCCCGGTGCGGCTCGAGGTCGTCGATCTCGGGGCGCGGTTGCGCGAGCAGGCCGCGCGGCTGCGTGAGGCGACCCTCGCGGGCAAGGCGCTGCGCGCGTACCGCAAGGCCGAGCGCAAGCGCGACAAGGCGCGCGCCCAGGAGATCGCGACCCGCCCCCGACTGTTCGTGATCGACTTCAAGGGGGATATCCGCGCCAGCGCGGCCGCCGCGCTGCGCGCCCAGGTCAGCGCTCTGCTGCTCGAGGCGCGGCCCGAGGACGAGGTGCTGGTACGCCTCGACAATGCCGGTGGCATGGTCACCGAGCACGGCCTGGCCGCCTCGCAGCTGGCGCGGCTGCGCGAGCGCGGCATCCGCCTGACGGTGGCGGTCGACAAGGTCGCGGCCAGTGGCGGTTACCTGATGGCCTGTGTCGCCGATCGCATCATCGCCGCGCCCTTCGCGGTGATCGGCTCGATCGGGGTACTCGCCGAAATCCCCAACTTCCACCGTCTGCTCGAGCGCCACGGGGTCGACTTCGAGCTGCACACCGCCGGCGAGCACAAGCGCACCCTGACCCTGTTCGGCGAGAACACCGAGGAGGGACGGCGCAAGCTGCGCGAGCAGCTCGAGGAGACCCATGCGCTGTTCAAGCGTTTCGTCGCCGACTACCGTCCCGCACTCGACCTCGATCGGGTCGCCACCGGCGAGTACTGGCACGGCGCGCGCGCCGTCGAACTGGGCCTGGTCGACGCCATCCAGACCAGCGACGACTATCTGCTCGCCGCGCGCGACAGCCACACACTGCTGGGGCTGCGCTGGCGCGAGCGCAAGGCCCCGCTCGAGCGGCTGATCGAGGGCGGGCGATCCGTGCTCGAACAGGGCGTGGCGCACTGGTGGCGGTCCGGCGGCTGAGTCCTCGGGAGGCGCGCGCACGCGGTGGGGCGGGAGCTGGCACCGACCGTCACAAAGGCGCAAACTAGCGCACATCGGGTCGGGTACCAATGGAGTTCACCGCTCTGACCCCGCAGGGAATAGCCTGGATGATGCGCGAGGAGAGTCACGAGGAACGCCGAGTCAGGGAGGTTGCGGTCAGCGACCGCCGCGGTCGGGGGCGTCTCGCGTCTTTGCCTGTGTGGTGTTGCATGATTGAAATCAGTGTTGGTGGGGACGTCTCGGTCGATGCGGGGCGGCTCGCCCCCGGGTGTCCCGGGCCGTCGCTCGGCGGGGTGGCCGATGTCCGGGGTTGAGGGCGCAAAGGTGCCGGAGCGTCGGCGTCAGCGCCGCACCCCGGTCGATCTCCCCGCCGAGCTCCGTGCCCCTCATCAGCCCCTGCTCGCCTGCCGGGTCCGTAATCTCTGCAGCGGAGGCGCGTTGCTCGACATGGGCGAGCACGAGGCCGAGCTGCGTGTCGGCGCCGGCGAGCGTTGCGAGGTCCGCTTCAGGGTGGCGCTCGATGGCCGGCAACGCACCCTGCAGGCGGTGGTGGTGCTGGTGCATCGGGCCGAGCACGGGCTGGGCGCGCGTTTCATCCACTTCGCCGCCAATGGCCAGATGCATCTGGAGCGTTTTCTCGCCGGCTTGAGTGCGTCGCCACGACGTGGCGCCGAGGCGAACGGTGCGGCGCGGGCGCGAGGGCTGCTCGAGCAGGTCGGTCGCGCGCGGTTGCCGCCGTTGTTCGATGCCTTGCTCGAGACCCTGATCGATGCGCTGTGGATGCACGCGGAGCGTGCCGCGAACGATGCCCAGCGCGCCCGTTTCGTCGGTGAGCTCGGCCAGCTCGGTCGTACCATCCAGGCCGGGAGCCTGGCGCGGGGTCTGACCGACGAGGTGCTCGATGGCTTGATCTTCGCGCCGACGCAGCGGTTGTCCGAGTCCACCGATGAGGCGCCCGGGCAGGCCGCGCTGTCGCTGGTCGAACCACATGAGTTCGAGTTGTGGCTGGCGCGCTCCGAGCTGGTCAACCGACTCGAGCAGGAGCTTGCCGAGGTGCTGCGATCATTGCGCGGGCATCTCGTCGGGGTCTTCGGCGACGCCCAGGTCGCGCTGGAGCCGGAGCCGTTGGTCGAGGCCCTGGCCGGGGCGCTGCGTCGTGGCGGGCTGGAGGACGAGCTGCTCGGACGCGCCCTGCGGCTCGCCGCCACGCCGCTGGTGGGTAACCTCGGCGCCTTCTATCGCGAGTTGTTGCAGCTGTGGCGCGAGCATGGGCTGCCGGCGTGCGCGCCGACGCCATTGCGGTCACCCCCTCGAGAGCGGGAGGCTGCGCCATCGTCTGTCGCCTCGCCGCTGCCGAGGCCAGAAGGGCAGGCGGATGCGACCGGGGCGCCGGCGCGAGCCAGGTCCGCGGGACTCGGCCTTGGCGAGTTGCTGACCCGGTTGCAGACGGGGGGCGTGGATGGCGAGGCCGGAGCCGACCTCGACGCCATGGCGCGATTGCTGGCCGCGCGCACGACTGGGACCGGCGATCCGGGGCGTCTGCGTGCACCGAGGGTGCGCGAGCGGGTCGAGGTGACCGACCAGATGCTCTCGCAGATCCTCGACGACCCGCACGCCCCCCAGGGCATCAAGGCGTTGATCCGGCGGTTGTCGATCCACTTCCTGGCGATGGCGGTCAGTGACCCCGGCCGACCGGGCGAGCATGACACCCACCCGCTGGTCGGGCTGATGGATCAGCTCGAGCAGCTCTCCTCCTTCCTGCTCAATGGCGAGTCCGATGACCGCGCCTTGAGCGGCGAACTCGAGGAGTTCGTCCATCGTCTGGTGATCACCGACGCCGGTGATCTCGACACCCTGCGTGCCATCTCTTCCGGTCTGCAGTCACTGCGCGAGCGTGTCGGGTCGCGTTATCGCGCCAATGTCTCGCGCTGGGTCGGCGCCAACGAGGCGCGCGAGTGCGAGCGGCGCGCCCATGAGCGGGTGCGCCAGCGTCTGCAGTCCAGCTTCGGCGGTGAGCCGGTGCATCCGCTGTTGCCGACCCTGCTCGATGCCGGCTGGCGGATGCTGCTCGAGTCGGTCTGCAACTATGCCGGGATCGACGGCGCGCGCTGGCGTCATTACTGGATGCCGCTGTGGACACTGCACCGTGCCAGTCGTGGCGAGACCGAGGTCGAGGACATCCAGGCGTTGGTGGCGACCCTGTACGAGGGGTTGATCTATATCGGTCACGATCCGTTCGGGGCCGAGTCGCTGGTCGAGCGGGTCGAGCAGGTGCTGCGTCGGGCCGCGCGCGGGGCGCTCGATCGCGAGGACTGGGTGGTGTTCGCCATCGATCCGCCGGAAGAGGCCGAGGCGGCGCTTCAGGAGCCCCCGAGCGGGGTGTCCGAGGCCGACTGGCAGGCGGCCCGTGAGCGGATCGAGCAGCTTGCCCTGGGCTCCGTGGTGTGGCTGACCGAACAGGGTGGCGAGCGCGCCTACCGGCTGATCTGGCGCAGCGAGGACGGGCGCCGTCTGGCGCTGAGCGACCCGATGGGGCGGCGTGTCCGCACCTTCACCCCCGAGCGTCTGGCCGCCGCCCTGGCCGAGTCGCGGGCGCGGGTCGAGGCGCCGCCGCGCCAACCGCTGATGCAGCGCGCCACCGAGGCGACCCTGAGCGAGCTCGGCGAGCAGGTGCGCGCGCAGACCGTGGAGGACTCGCTGACCGGGCTGCCCGGCCAGCGTTGTCTGGTCGGGGTGCTCACCGGGCTGCTGAGCCGCACCGCCGCGCCCTGTCCGCATCTGCTCGGTTTTCTCGAACTCGATCGCTTCGATCTGCTGACCGCAGCCCACGGCTATGCCGCCGGCGAGCGGCTGCTGGCGCTGATGGCCGAGCGGCTGCGGGCGCTGCTGCCCGATGCCCCCTGTCTGGCCTATCTCGGCTGGAACCGCTTCGCGTTGATCGCGCCTGCCGAAGGTGTCGAGGCGGCGCAGGCCAGCGCCGAGCGGATACGCGAGGCGCTCGAGGCGGTCTCGCTCACCTGGCTGGGACGGGTCCTGCAGGTCTCGGTGAGCCTCGGGGTGGCTCTGGTCGATGCTGCGTCGGAGAGCCCGGAAGGGGTGCTCTCCGCGGCCAATGTCGCCTGTCTCGCCGCCCAGCACAGCGGCGGTGGTCGGGTGGTGTGCTATGCCGAGGACGATGTCCAGGTCGCCGCGCAGCTCGAGCGCATGCGTGGCTGGGCCCAGGCCGAGGAGGCGATCAAGTCGGGCCGCAAGCGGTTGCGGTTGCAACCGATCGCGACGGTGGGGGAAGGGCCTGAGCACGGTGCCTTTCATCATGGCGAGGTGTTGCTCAGCGTCTATGACGCCGACGATGCCCCGCTACCGCTGGCGGCCTTTATCGCCGCGGCCGAGGCGATGAACCTGATGCACGAGGTCGACCGTCAGGTGATCGAGGAGACGCTGCGCTGGTTGCACGACAACCCCGAGCTGGCGCGCGCCTACGGCGGCGTGGCGATCAACCTCTCCGGTCAGTCGCTGAGCGATCCCGGGCTCGACGCCTTCATCCGTGGGGCCTTCGCGCGTTGGCAGGTGGCGCCGGGACTGGTCGGCTTCGAGGTCACCGAGACCGCAGCCATCGTCCATCTCGATCAGGCGGTGCGGCTGCTCGAGTCGCTCCAGTCGATGGGCTGTCCGATCTCGCTCGACGACTTCGGCTCGGGGATGTCCTCCTACGGTTATCTCAAGCAGTTGCCGGTCGACTTCGTCAAGATCGACGGCTCCTTCGTCAAGGATATCCTCAGCAACCCGCACGACCGGGCGATCGTCAAGTCGTTCAACGAGATCGCGCACTTCATGGGCAAGGAGACCATCGCCGAGTACGTCGAGAACCAGGAGATCCTGGCGCTGCTGCGCGAACTCGGGGTCGACTACGTCCAGGGCTACGGGATTGCGCGCCCCTGCTTCGTCGACGAGCTCGATCCGCCTGCGGCGGTGTGTGCGACGGCCTGATCCCACCTCTATAGATACAGCCGGTCGATCTCGCGGTCGCTGTCGCTGCGCTCCCACATCTGCATGAAGCTCTCGCGGAGTCGTCGTGCCTCGGGGGTGTCGGCGGCGGCCGCGGTCGCGCGCTGGCCGTCGGCGCGGTGCCGATGGACATAGCCCCGGGCATCGACGACGAGAAAGGCGTCGGTACGCGTGCGGTCGTCATCCCCGCTGCGCCGGATGGCGATCCGTGAGGTGAGGCGACGTGCCAGTTCGATCAGGCGATGCCCCTGCTGGAGCGCGTCGCGGGTCTCGTTGACCAGGATGCGCACCGGGAGGTCGGGGCGTTCGAGCGCGAGTCGTCGTATCGCTTCGAGCAAGGCTGGCTGGTCGTAGAGATCGGGCTCGAGGTGGGGGCCGAAGATCAACAGCTCGCGCCGCGCCTGGGTCGCCAGCGCGATGGCGGCGTCGCGGATCGATGCACGTGTCTCGAGAGGGGAGGGCCCGGTGTTGGCGCTGGTCATGAATGCTGCTCCATGGCGAGGGACGATAGGGTGTTGGTTTCCGGACATTTCCGGCCCCGGGGAGGTCGTGGCGATGCGGCGCCGGCGCTGTCAGTAGCTAGCTGTTGTTTTCTGATGACTTTCGTTGTAAATATGTTGCGGTCGGCGAAAAAAGTTGCACTTTTGCGGCGGCTGTAGGCTAGAATGTCTGTGTCCCGAGTGTGGTCCCTGGGGTTCACGGGGTCTGGATCGGATTGAAAACCCGCGTCGGGGGCCAGACATTCAGCATCTGGTGAGATCAACGCACCACGTTGTTGCTTTTTGCTGACATGTGCTACAGCTTGTTAACCTGTCGCCGATCGGACCACTCACCCACCTGAAACAGGAAACCGTGAAGATGCGCAAATTCAAACAGTCCTCCCGCGCCGCGGCCGCCGCTGCCTCCCTGGCCTTGGTCTTGGGCGCCCCGCTGGCGGCCAATGCCGCCGACATGATGGACCACTTCTGGTCGGCCAAGCCGACCGGGACCGCTTGGGTCACCGGTTACGGCGAGTGCTGGCAGAGCACCCAGGGTCCGAACGACCTCGAGCCCTGCGTCAAGCCGGTGCCGGCCGAGTTCGTGGTGCGTCTGAACTTCGAGTTCGACAAGTACCGTATCGAGAACGTGGTCAACGATACCGAGCTGGCGCGTCTCGACGACTACATCGCCGACGTCAACGCCACCCAGTCGCGCGAGCAGCTCACCCTGGTCGGTCACACCGACGCCAAGGGTTCGGAAGCCTACAACGATACCCTGGGGCTGAACCGCGCCAATGCGGTGCGTGACTACATGGTCTCCAAGGGCATCCCGGCGAGCGATATCGTTTCCGTCGAGAGCCGTGGCGAGCGCGATATGCTGCCCGAGTTCGACGTCTACTCGGTCAAGCAGCGTCGCGTGACCATTCGCTCCGAGGTCGAGGGCTGATTCAGCGCCCTCACCGCGCGCCAGGGATCGGCGCCCGCCGCTCCAAGCCGACACGCCGATACGGCCTCACGGTCGGTCGGCGTGTGTGGCGACCCGCCGCGCACTCCGAACTCCACCGTTTTCAGTCGTTCGTCCGGTCTTGCCGGGCGACGCAAGGGTCCAGTTGAGCCCCACTCCCCCCCGACAGGGGCTTGATGGAAGGCCGGTCACGCTCCCCGCGTGACCGGCCTATTTTTTTCGCTGCCCGAGCCCACCGTGGTCGCGCCAGGCGACCACGGTGATCCCGGGTTCAGCTCTCGCGTGCCAGCCGGACGGCGTCGCCGAGATAGCTCGCCGGGGTCAGCGCCTTGAGCTCGGCCTTGGCCGCCTCGGGGATCTCCAGCCCGTCGACGAACTCGGCCAGCGCCTCGGGGCCGATGCGGTGACCGCGGGTCAGCGCCTTGAGCTTCTCGTAGGGCTTGTCGACGCCATAGCGACGCATCACCGTCTGGATCGGTTCGGCGAGTACCTCCCAGTTGTCGTCGAGGTCAGCGGCCATGCGCTCGGGGTTGGCCTCGAGCTTGCCGATGCCCTTGAGCGCCGACTGCAGCGCAATGGTGACGTGGGCGAAGCCGACGCCGAGGTTGCGCAGTACGGTCGAGTCGGTGAGGTCACGCTGCCAGCGCGAGATCGGCAGCTTGCCGGCGAGGTGCTCGAGGATGGCATTGGCGATGCCGAGGTTGCCCTCGGCGTTCTCGAAGTCGATCGGGTTGACCTTGTGCGGCATGGTCGAGGAGCCGACCTCGCCGGCGACGGTGCGCTGCTTGAAGTAGCCGACCGAGATGTAGCCCCAGACGTCACGGCAGAAGTCGATCAGCACGTTGTCGAAGCGCACCACCGCGTCGAACAGCTCGGCCATGTAGTCGTGCGGCTCGATCTGGATGGTGTAGGGGTTCCAGGTCAGGCCCAGCGACTCGACGAAGCCCTGGGCGAAGCCCGGCCAGTCGACCTCGGGGTAGGCGACACGGTGGGCGTTGTAGTTGCCGACGGCGCCATTGATCTTGCCGAGCAGGGCGACCTCGGCGCAGCGTGCACGCTGCCCCTGCAGGCGCCGTGCGACATTGGCCATCTCCTTGCCCAGGGTGGTGGGCGAGGCCGGCTGGCCGTGGGTGCGCGAGAGCATCGGCTGCTCGGCGTAGCGCTGGGCGAGCTCCTGGATCGCGCCGATGACCTGGTCCATCTCGTCGAGCAGTTGCGCGCGCCCGCGCGCGAGCATCAGCCCGTGGGAGAGGTTGTTGATGTCCTCGGAGGTGCAGGCGAAGTGGATGAACTCACCCACGGCGGCGAGCTCGGGCAGCTCGGCGGTGCGCTCCTTGAGGAAGTACTCGACGGCCTTGACGTCGTGGTTGGTGGTGCGCTCGATGGTCTTGATGCGCTCGGCCTCGGCGAGGCCGAAATCGGCGACGATGGCATCGAGGTGCTGATTGGCCGCGTCCGAGAAGGCGGGGATCTCGGGGATCTGGGGGTGCGCGGCCAGTGCCTGCAGCCAGCGCACCTCGACCTGCACGCGATGGCGGATCAACCCATACTCGCTGAAGATCTCCCGCAGCGCGGTGGTCTTGTTGCCATAGCGGCCGTCGACGGGGGAGATGGCGGTGAGTGAGGATAGCTCCATCGGCATGAGTGACTCCGGGTGGTGATGTTCGGTGTCCGGCTGGCTCTGCGCAGCGACGGACGGGTTGTTGGGTGGGGGCGACGTCGTCAGTGGCGACGTCCTCATCCGTGATGCGCGGCTGACGGGTTGCGGCCCGCGCGCGGCGCTGGCGGCGCCTCGTCGTGGCGCGGTGCTGTGTCCATTATGGCGCGCTCGTCAGCGCAGCGCTCAGGGCGCGCGGCGAATTTCGCCTGCACACAACGCAGATCGCCCGAGCCCCGGACGGGGGACTCGGGCGATCGTGCCGGGGCGCCGCGCGCGGCGCCCGTGGGGTCGGCCTCAGCCTGCGGCCAGCTTGCGCAGCACGTAGTGCAGGATGCCGCCGTTGCGATAGTAATCGACCTCGTTGGGGGTGTCGATCCGCACCTTGGCGGTGAAGCGCTTGACGCTGCCGTCGGCGGCGGTGGCGGTGACCTCGACCTGTTTGGCCTCGCCGTTGTTGAGGCCCTGGATGTCGAAGGTCTCGGTGCCGGTGAGGCCGAGCGACTCGGCGCTGTCGCCGTTGATGAACTCCAGCGGCAGGATGCCCATGCCGACGAGGTTGGAGCGGTGGATGCGCTCGTAGCTCTCGGCGATCACCGCGCGCACCCCGAGCAGACGGGGACCCTTGGCCGCCCAGTCACGCGAGGAACCCGAGCCGTACTCCTTGCCCGCGACCACGATCGCCGGGGTGCCTTCCTCCTGATAGCGCATCGCGGCGTCGAAGATCGACATCTGCTCGCCGCTCGGCTGGTGCAGGGTGACGCCGCCCTCGGTGCCGGGGGCCATCAGGTTGCGCAGGCGGATGTTGGCGAAGGTGCCGCGCATCATCACCTCGTGGTTGCCGCGTCGCGAGCCCAGGCTGTTGAAGTCCTTGGGATCGACGCCCTTCTCGATCAGGTACTTGCCTGCCGGGGAGTCGGGCTTGATGGCGCCGGCCGGGGAGATGTGGTCGGTGGTGATGGAGTTGCCGAGCAGCGCCAGACAGCGCGCGCCGGTGATGTCGCCGACCGGGGCGACGTCGAGCGACATGCCCGCGAAGTAGGGCGGGTTCTTGATGTAGGTCGACTCGGGCCAGTCGTAGGTGTCGGTCTGCGGCGCCTCGAGACCCTGCCAGCGGGCGTCGCCGGAGAACACGTCGGCGTAGGCGGCGGTGAACTCCTCGGCGGTGACGAAGTCGCGGATCGCGCCGCTGACCTCGGCCTCGCTCGGCCAGATGTCCTTGAGATAGACCGGGTTGCCCTTGGCGTCGGTGGCCAGCGGATCGTTGAACGGGTCGATGTCGATGCGTCCGGCGATGGCGTAGGCGACCACCAGCGGCGGGCTGGCGAGGTAGTTCATGCGCACCTCGGCGTGCACCCGGCCCTCGAAGTTACGGTTGCCCGAGAGGATCGAGACGGCGCACAGGTCGTTGTCGGCGATCGCCTTGGAGATCGGCGCCGGCAGCGGGCCGGTGTTGCCGATGCAGACGGTGCAGCCATAGCCGACGTTGTGGAAGCCGAGCGCCTTGAGCGGCTCAGTGAGCCCGGCGCGGTCGAGATAGCGGGTGACCGCCATCGAGCCGGGACCGAAGGCGGTCTTGACCCAGGGGGCGCGCTCGAGACCGAGCGCGGCGGCCTTCTTGGCGACCAGACCGGCGGCGATCAGCACGCTCGGGTTCGAGGTGTTGGTGCAGGAGGTGATGGCGGCGACCACGATGGAGCCGTCGGAGAGTTCGAACTGCTTGCCGTCGAGCTCGACCTTGGCCGGACCCTTGGTGGGGATGCCGCGCTCCTCCTTGAGGGCCGAGAGGGCCTTGGGGAAGTGCTCGGTGATGGTGTCGAGGGCGACGCGGTCCTGCGGGCGCTTGGGGCCGGCGAGCGAGGGCACGACGTCGCCGAGATCCAGCTCGAGGGTCTCGGAATAGTCGGCCTCGGCGGCCTCGGCGGTGTGCCACACGCCCTGCGCCTTGCAGTAGGCCTCGACCAGGGCGATCTGCTCCTCGCTGCGACCGGTCAGGCGCAGGTAGTCGAGGGTGATCTGGTCGATCGGGAAGAGACCGCAGGTGGCGCCGTACTCGGGACCCATGTTGGCGATGGTGTTGCGCTCGCCCATCGGCAGCACGCTGATCGCCGGGCCGTAGAACTCGACGAACTTGCCGACCACGCCGTGCTGGCGCAGCCGCTCGACGATGGTCAGCACCAGATCGGTGGCGGTGACGCCCTCGCGCAGCTTGCCGGTGAGCTTGAAGCCGACGACCTTGGGCACGAGCATCGAGATCGGCTGGCCGAGCATCGAGGCCTCGGCCTCGATGCCGCCGACGCCCCAGCCGAGCACGCCGATGCCGTTGACCATGGTGGTGTGCGAGTCGGTGCCGACACAGGTGTCGAAGTAGGCCTGGGTGGCGCTGCCGGCATCCTTGGCGAAGATCAGGCGCGAGAGGTACTCGACGTTGACCTGGTGGACGATGCCGGTGTCGGGCGGCACCACCTTGAAGCCGTCGAGCGCGTTCTGGCCCCACTTGAGGAACTGGTAGCGCTCGCGGTTGCGCTGGAACTCGAGCTCGGCGTTGAGCGCGAAGGCGTCGTCGGAGCCGAAGTGATCGACCTGCACCGAGTGATCGATGACCAGCTCGGCGGGCTGCTGCGGGGTGATCTTGCTCGGGTCGCCGCCGAGCTTGGCCATGGCGTCGCGCATCGCCGCCAGGTCGACCACCGCGGGCACACCGGTGAAGTCCTGCATCAGCACGCGCGCCGGACGGTACTGGATCTCCTTGGAGGGCTCGGCCTTGGCGTCCCAGTTGGAGAAGAACTCGATGTCCTCGCGGTTGACGGTGACCCCATCCTCATTGCGCAGCAGGTTCTCGAGCAGGATCTTGATCGAGTAGGGCAGGCGCTCGCTGCCGGGGACGGCGTCGAGACGGTAGATCTCGTAGTCCTTGCCGGCAACACTCAGGGTGGACTTGGCGTTGAAGCTGTTGGTCATGCAATGGCTCCGGATGTGGCTATCGTCATTTCGCGCAAACGCGAAATTCTAGCGTCCAGGAGGGCGGCGCGCCATACACTGTGCGCTGACGGGGCGCGGCGGATCCCTCCGGGCGGGTGTTGGCGGGGCGTGTTCAAGCCCCGTCGGATGAAGGCGGTTCAGTCTTCGTGACGGTCGAGATAGGTGCGCGCGTCGTCGAGGATCTGGCGGTTGCGCAGCAGCAGGTGCCAGCGCGAGCCGCCGACCTGGCGCCACAGCATGGCGGCGCGGATGCCGGCGAGCAGCAGCGCGCGTACCCGGCTCTGGTTGTCGGGGTTGCCGAGGTGCAGCTCGTTGCCCTGGACCATGACCCGCGGGGTCAGGGTGCTGATGGTCTCGCTGTAGAGGTCGGCGAAGTGACCGAGGATCGCCGGGTGCAGCAGCGGGAAGTGTTCGAGCTTGTCGCGCGCCGCCTCGATGCCCTCGCCGAGTCGGGCGAGTCGTCCGGGTTCGCGCGCGAGCGCACGCTCGAGTCGGATCAGGGTCACCACGTAGCGGGTCAGCTCGAGGTTGCGCTCGGGTTGTCCGGTGAGCTGGGCGATCACCTGGCGCGCGCCGGGCGCGAGCGCGCCGGGCGCGCCGAAGACCGCGGCGGTGCTCTCGGCATCGACCTGGAGCAGGCTGTAGATGCACGGCTCCATCATCTCCACATCGGCGCTGCCGCGGTGGGCGATGCGGGTGACGCAGGCGGCGGCCTGGTGGAGTCCGGCGAAGGCGATGAGCCGGTCGAGGTTGTCGTAAGGCATGGGGCTGGATTCTCCGGTGCGGCTCAGGGCGCGGCGTGCTCGACCACGGCGCCGCCGAGACAGGCCTCGCCCTGATAGAAGACGATCGACTGGCCCGGGGTCACCGCGCGCTGCGGTTCGGCGAAGCGCACCCGGCAGCCCTCGGGGCCGAGGGTCTCGACGGTGCAGCGCTGCAGCGGCTGACGGTGACGCAGTCGCGCCAGACAGTCGAAGGGGGCGGCGGCGGGGGGCTCCCCGGCGATCCAGTGTGGTGGCTGGGCGTGCAGCGATCCGGCCATCAGCAGCGGATGGTGCTTGCCCTGGACGACGATCAGGCGGTTGTGCTCCGGGTCCTTGGCGGCGACGAACCAGGGGGCCTCGTCGCCCCCGGCGATGCCGCCGATGCCGAGCCCCTGACGCTGGCCGATGGTGTAGTAGGCCAGTCCGTGATGCTCGCCGAGCACCTGCCCCTCGGGGGTCTCGATCGGCCCCGGGGTGCGATCGACATAGCGCGCGAGGAACTCGCCGAAGCGCCGCTCGCCGATGAAGCAGATCCCGGTGCTGTCCTTCTTCGCTGCGTTGGCCAGGCCGAGCCGGCGGGCGATGGCACGCACCTCGGGCTTGCTGAGATCGTGCAGCGGGAAGCGGGTGTGGGCGAGTTGGTGCTGGTCGAGCAGATGGAGGAAGTAGGTCTGGTCCTTGTTGGCGTCGGCGCACAGACAGAGTCGATGGCCGCTCGCGCCGTGCTCGACCCGGGCATAGTGGCCGGTGGCGATGGCCTCGGCGCCGAGGTCCAGGGCGTGTTCGAGGAAGGCGGCGAACTTGATCTCGCGGTTACACAGGATGTCGGGATTGGGGGTGCGCAGCGCGCGGTACTCGGCGAGGAAGTGCTCGAACACCCGATCCCAGTACTCGGTGGCGAAGTTGACGGTGTGCAGGCGGATGCCGAGCCGTTCGGCGACGGCGCGCGCATCGGCCAGGTCCTCGGCGGCGGCGCAATAGCCGCCGTGCGGGTCGTCGTCCTCTTCCCAGTTCTTCATGAACAGCGCCTCGACCTGATGGCCCTGTTCGAGCAGACGGTGGGCGGCGACGGCCGAGTCGACACCGCCGGAGAGGCCGATGATGATGCGTTCTGGGCGAGATCGGGCGGCGCGGACGTTCATGGCGCTATCAGGGGTAAGAGGACGGATGGGGCGTGCGTCGGACACGTCCCGTCGGCCTGGGCGACGGCGGGACGCGCTGCCGATGTGGCATCGGGTCTGCGCAACGAGTAAACGAGGATGGTAGCATATTCCTTTTTGATCACCCGATAGAGAAAACTGCTCATGGCCTACGACAAGATTTCTGTCCCCAACGGCGAGAAGATTCAGGTCAACGCCGATCTGTCGCTCAATGTGCCCGACCGTCCCATCATCCCCTTCATCGAGGGTGACGGCATCGGTGTCGACGTCACCCCGGTGATGCGCTCGGTGGTCGACGCTGCCGTCGAGAAGGCCTACGGCGGCGCGCGCAAGATCGAGTGGATGGAGATCTACGCCGGCGAGAAGTCGACCCGCACCTATGGCGAGGACGTGTGGCTGCCGGAGGAGACCCTGGCGGCGGTCAAGGAGTTCGTGGTCTCGATCAAGGGGCCGCTCACCACGCCGGTCGGCGGCGGTATCCGCTCGCTCAACGTCGCCCTGCGCCAGCAGCTCGATCTCTATGTCTGCCTGCGCCCGGTGCGCTACTTCAACGGCACCCCGAGCCCGCTGAAGAAGCCCGAGGACACCGATATGGTGATCTTCCGCGAGAACTCGGAGGACATCTATGCCGGCATCGAGTGGCAGCAGGGCAGCGCCGAGGCCGAGCGTCTGGTCGGCTTCCTGCGCGAGCAGATGGGGGTGACCAAGATCCGCTTCCCCGAGACCTCCGGCATCGGCATCAAGCCGGTCTCGAAGGAGGGCACCGAGCGTCTGGTGCGTCAGGCCATCCAGTACGCGATCGACAACGATCGTCCGTCGGTGACCCTGGTGCACAAGGGCAACATCATGAAGTTCACCGAGGGTGCCTTCAAGGACTGGGGCTATGCCCTGGCCAAGGCCGAGTTCGGTGCCACCGAGCTCGACGGCGGTCCCTGGTGCAGCTTCAAGAACCCCAAGACCGGTCGCGAGATCGTGATCAAGGACGTCATCGCCGACGCCTTCCTGCAGCAGATCCTGCTGCGTCCGAAGGAGTACTCGGTGATCGCCACCCTCAACCTCAACGGCGACTACATCTCCGATGCGCTGGCCGCGCAGGTCGGTGGTATCGGCATGGCGCCGGGTGCCAACCTCTCGGACTCGGTGGCGATGTTCGAGGCGACCCACGGTACCGCGCCGAAGTACGCCGGCAAGGACCAGGTCAACCCCAGCTCGCTGATCCTCTCGGCCGAGATGATGCTGCGCCACCTCGGCTGGACCGAGGCCGCCGACCTGATCATCAAGGGTGTCGAGGGCGCGATCGAGGCCAAGCAGGTCACCTATGACCTGGACCGACTGATGGAAGGCGCCACCAAGCTCAGCTGCTCGGGCTTTGGCCGGGCCGTGATCGAGCGCATGTAAGGCGTGAAACGTGCGAGGGGCGCGACCCTGACGGATCGCGCCCCTCGGCATGATGGTCCGGGGCACGGCGGCTCCGGACCGTGATCAGGTGTCAGCTGAGACGATGCACCTTGGCCGCGTGCAGGCCCTTCGGCCCCTGGTTCAACTCGAATTGCACCTTCTGTCCCTCCCTGAGCGTCTTGTAGCCCTCCATGTCGATCGCCGAGAAGTGGACAAAGACGTCTTCGTCTCGCCCATCGGGTTGCACGAACCCGTAGCCCTTTGCGTTATTGAACCATTTAACGACTCCGGTGATCATTGGCGCAGTCCTCCAGGGTTTGCGGGTCTTGCCTTGGTGGTCGATCATCGCTTTTTGTTGTCAGGCGCCATTGCCTTGAATCGGCTCCCTGGCACCCTAGTTCGCTAGTATAGTGAACTGTTTTCGTTGGTCAAACAGGGCG
Source organism: Marichromatium sp. AB32 (assembly GCF_003718675.1). Classification (NCBI taxonomy): domain Bacteria; kingdom Pseudomonadati; phylum Pseudomonadota; class Gammaproteobacteria; order Chromatiales; family Chromatiaceae; genus Marichromatium; species Marichromatium sp. AB32. The sequence continues at coordinate 18,640 of NZ_RHFJ01000023.1, read as the reverse complement.
TCGCGCGGTTCCGCGCCGCCGTTGATCGGTCCCCTCGGGGCGCGCATGTGCAGTGCGTTGACCGGCCTGACGCCCCCTCAATCCTTTGTCTAGAATCCGCAATCATGAGTGACGATATTCCGAGCGAGGACGGCGAGTCCGGGCTGACGTTGCAGGAGGCCCGCCCGCAGTTGCGCCGTCCCCCACAGTTCAAGGTCCTGCTGCTCAACGACGACTACACCCCGATGGACTTCGTGGTCGAGGTGCTCGAGGGCTTCTTCGGTATGAATCGCGAGAAGGCGACCCAAGTTATGCTCCAGGTGCATACGCGTGGGGTCGGGGTCTGCGGCGTCTACACCAAGGATATCGCCGAGACCAAGGTCGCCCAGGTCAACGACTACGCCCGTACCAACCAGCATCCGCTGATGTGCACCATGGAAGAGGCTTGAAATCGGCGCCGCGCGCGCGCATGGCGGCACTCAACCACCACGGTTTTCTCAACCCCCTGCTTGGAACAGGTCGATGCTGAGCAAAGAACTCGAATTTTCGCTGAACCGGGCCTTCAAGGAGGCGCGCGAGAAGCATCATGAATACATGACCGTCGAGCACATGCTGCTGTCGTTGCTCGACAATCCCACCGCCGCGCGCGTGCTCAGGGCCTGTGGCGCGGATGCCGAGCGGTTGCGTCGCGAGATCTCGTCGTTCATCGACGAGACCACGCCGCTGATCCCCGAGCACGAGGATCGCGACACCCAGCCGACGCTCGGCTTCCAGCGGGTGTTGCAGCGCGCGGTGTTCCACGTCCAGTCGGCGGGCAAGAAGGAGGTCACCGGGGCCAACGTGCTGGTGGCGCTGTTCAGCGAGCAGGACTCGCAGGCGGTCTATCTGCTCAACCAGCAGGACATCACCCGCCTCGATGTCGTCAACTTCATCTCCCACGGCATCTCCAAGGTCCCCGGCGAGACCCAGGAGGACGAGGTGCCGGGCGAGGTCGACGAGTCGCGCGCCGAGGACAAGGAGAACGCCAGCCCGCTCGAGAGCTTTGCGACCAACCTCAACGAGCTGGCGCGTCAGGGGCGGATCGATCCGCTGATCGGTCGCGCCGCCGAGGTCGAGCGCACGGTGCAGATCCTCTGCCGGCGGCGCAAGAACAACCCGCTGTTCGTCGGCGAGGCCGGCGTCGGCAAGACCGCCATCGCCGAGGGGCTGGCGAAGAAGATCGTCGATGGTGACGTGCCCGAGGTGCTGGAGTCGGCGGTGATCTACTCCCTCGATCTCGGCGGCCTGGTGGCCGGCACCAAGTATCGCGGCGACTTCGAGAAGCGACTCAAGTCGGTGCTCGCCCAGCTCAAGCGTCAGCCGCACGCGATCCTCTTCATCGACGAGATCCACACCATCATCGGCGCCGGCTCGGCCTCGGGCGGGGTGATGGACGCCTCCAACCTGATCAAGCCGGTGCTCGCCTCGGGCGATCTGCGCTGCATCGGCTCGACCACCTATCAGGAGTATCGTGGCATCTTCGAGAAGGACCGCGCGCTGGCGCGCCGCTTCCAGAAGATCGACGTGCCCGAACCGAGTGTCGAGGAGACGGTGGAGATCCTCAAGGGGCTGAAGTCGCGCTTCGAGCAGCACCACCAGGTGACCTACACCAGTACCGCGCTGCGCGCCGCGGCCGAATTGGCCAACCGTCATATCAACGATCGTCATCTGCCCGACAAGGCGATCGACGTCATCGACGAGGCCGGGGCCAACGTCCAGCTCAAGAGTGGCGCCAAGCGGCGCAAGCGCATCGACGTCGCCGATGTCGAGGCGATCGTCGCCAAGATCGCGCGCATCCCGCCGAAGCGGGTCTCGGCCTCCGACGCCGAGGCGCTGAAGAACCTCGATCGCGATCTCAAGATGGTGGTCTATGGCCAGGATCCGGCCATCGAGGTGCTGACCTCCTCGATCCGCATGAACCGCTCCGGGCTCGGCAGTCTCGAGCGCCCGATCGGCTCCTTCCTGTTCACCGGTCCGACCGGCGTCGGCAAGACCGAGGTCACCCGTCAGCTCGCACGCATCCTCGGCATGGAGCTGATCCGCTTCGATATGTCCGAGTACATGGAGCGTCACACCGTCTCGCGGCTGATCGGCGCGCCGCCGGGCTATGTCGGCTTCGATCAGGGCGGGCTGCTCACCGAGGAGGTCAACAAGCATCCGCACGCGGTGCTGTTGCTCGACGAGATCGAGAAGGCCCACCCCGATGTCTTCAACCTGCTGTTGCAGGTGATGGACCACGGCAGCCTCACCGACAACAACGGGCGCAAGGCCGACTTCCGTAACGTGGTGCTGGTGATGACCACCAACGCCGGCGCCGAGGAGACGGCGCGGCGCTCGATCGGCTTCACCGAGCAGGATCACTCGAGCGACGGGCTGGAGGCGCTCAAGCGCTATTTCTCGCCGGAGTTCCGCAACCGTCTCGACGCCGTGGTGCAGTTCTCGCCGCTGGCCGAATCGACCGTCGCCAACGTGGTCGACAAGTTCATCTTCGAACTCGAGCAGCAGCTCGAGGAGAAGAAGGTGGCGCTCAGTGTGGATCAGGACGCCCGTGCCTGGCTCGGTGCCAAGGGCTACGATCCGCAGATGGGTGCACGCCCGATGGCGCGGGTGATCCAGAACCACATCAAGAAGCCGCTCGCCAGCGAGCTGCTGTTCGGCACGCTTGCCAATGGCGGTCAGGTGCGGGTGGGGGTGCGCGACGACGCGCTCGCCTTCGAGATCAACGGCGAGTGGCGTGAGCTATAGGTGCTGGTCGATGGGGTGACGTGGCGGCGAGCAGGTCCCTCGCCGTGGCGGCGCCGTCAGTCTCGGCGATGACCAACCGCGACGCGCAGCCCCGCCGTGCCGACTCGGCCCGATGGCGAGCGGCGAGGTCGCGTGTGACGGTTCGCGCGGTTGCGCGATGAGTCCGGGCGCTCGGCGAGAGCCGGCGCGCGCATGCCCGACGGGCAGGCGTGATCAGCGGGCGCGGTAGACGATGCGGCCCTTGGTGAGGTCGTAAGGGGTCAGCTCGACGGTGACCTTGTCGCCGGTGAGGATGCGGATGTAGTGCTTGCGCATCTTGCCGGAGATATGGGCGGTCACGGTGTGGCCGTTCTCGAGCTCGACCCGAAACACGGTATTGGGCAGGGTCTCGGTGACCGTGCCTTCCATTTGAATGACGTCGTCTTTTGCCATAGTCGAATTACTGAAGACAGCTCCGTTTTTAAAGCCGCCGGATTATACCATATCCATTGTGTCGATCACCGTCGATGCATCGATCCTGTGTTACCTTCCCGCGCACAGGCGAGACCGGCCTCATGGTTGGCGTAGTACGGCGCCGCGCGCGAGCTGTCTCCAGGCGCGCCCATCCCAGGCCTCGAGCGGGCGAAAGCGCGCCTTGTAGGTCATCTTCTCGCAGCCCTCGACCCAGTAACCGAGATAGAGATAGGGCAGTCCGAGCCGCCGTGCCAGCTCGATCTGGGCGAGGATCGCGAAGGTGCCGGGGCCGAGTACGGCGAGCGCCGGATCGTAGAAGGTGTAGACCGCCGAGAGCCCCTGCTCGAGGCGGTCGGTCACCGCGACCCCGAGCAGTCTCTCCTCATCGAGCCAGAACTCGATGAACAGACAGGGGCCACCCCAGGGGTCGACGAGGAAGCGCCGATAACTCTCCTCGCTGGCATCGTCGGCCATGGGCCCGTCGCCATGACGTCCCAGCAGATAGTCGCGATAGAGCGCATAGTGCGCCGGCTCGAAACTGGCGGGGCGCTCGCGCAGTGTGATGCGTGGGGCGTTACGCTGCCAGTTGCGTCGTTGCGAGCGGTTGGGGAGAAAGTCCGCGACCGGGATGCGGAGCGGCACGCAGCGGGTACAGCCACGGCAGGCCGGTCGATAGATGTGGCTGCCGCTGCGGCGAAAGCCAAGGTCGATCAGCAGCTGATAGGTGGCGGTATCGATCCGGGCGTTGGGGTCGACGAACAGGGTGCGCGCGCGCGTGTCCTCGAGATAGGAGCAGTCGTGCTCGCCGGTGAGATAGAGCGCCAGATGGCGTCCCGGCCGGGTGATGTCGTCCTGGTTCATCGGTTGTGCGTCTCGTCGTCCCAGCTGTGATCATGGCCGGGCAGGGCGCAGAACCGCTCGAGCCGAGCGATGAAGTCACGCCGGGGGATCTCCTCCGCGCCCATCCGCTGGAGATGATGGGTGTGCATCTGGCAGTCGATCAGCCCGAAGCCCCACTCGGCGAGGCGTCGGCACAGCTGTACCAGGGCGATCTTGGAGCCGTCGCTGGCGCGGCTGAACATGGACTCGCCGAAGAACGCCTTGCCCACCGCCACCCCGTAGAGCCCGCCGATCAGCTCATCGTCGCGCCACACCTCGACCGAGTGGGCGAGGCCCTGGGCGTGCAGTCGCTCGTAGGCATCGATCATCTCCGGGACCAGCCAGGTGCCGGCCTCGTCGGCGCGTGGCGCGGCGCAGGCGCGGATGACCGCGGCGAAGTCGCGATCGAAGGTGACCCGATGATCGGCGCGCCGCAGCCGCTTGGCGAGGCTGCGCGAGACGTGCACCTGCTCGGGTATGAGCACGCTGCGCGGGTCGGGCGACCACCACAGGATGGGATCGCCCTCGCTGTACCAGGGGAAGATGCCGTGACGATAGGCCTGGCGCAGCCGCGTGGTGCTGAGGTCGCCGCCGACGGCGAGCAATCCGTTGGGCTCGCGCATCGCCTGCGAGACGTCGGGGAAGTGGATGCGGTCTTGCGGATCGAGCAGGGTGAGCATGTCCGGGCTAGTCCGAGGGTGACGGTGACGGCCTGCGGTACGGGCTGTGGTCCTGCATCCGGCGCAGATACTCGCGCATTCCCAGGGTCTCGCGCTCGAGCGCACGGGCGATCGCCGCGCGCAACTCGGGGTCGGCGATCCAGTGCGAGGACCAGGTCGGTGTCGGCAGGAAGCCGCGGCTGACCTTGTGCTCGCCCTGGGCGCCGGGCTGGAAGTGGTCCAGCCCGGTGGCGATGCAGTGCTCCAGGCCCTGATAGTAGCAGGCCTCGAAGTGGAGACTGTGGAAGGCGTCGCTGCATCCCCAGTGGCGGCCGTAGAGGGTTCGGGCGCCGACCAGGTTGAAGGCTGCGGCGACGATTCGCGCTCCCTGATAACAGAATACCACCAGCAGCGACTCACCCATGGTCTCGCCGAGCGCGGTGAAAAACGCCAGCGACAGGGTGGGGACGCCGCCGCGTCGTTCGAAGGTGTCGCAGTAGAGCCGGTGGAGACTGGCCCACTCGGCGGCGTTGAGCTGGTCGCCGCGCAGTCGTGCGATGCGCAGACCGGCCTCGGCCACGCGTCGGCGCTCGCGTCGCACCTGCTTGCGCTTGGCCGAGGTGAACCGTGCGAGCAGGCCGTCGAAGTCGCGCTCGTCGCCACGGCGCCAGTGGAACTGACAGCCGAGTCGTGGCAGCAACCCCTGGCTCGCGAGCGCCTCGCCCTCCTGCTCGGTGTGGAACAGCCAGTGCATCGATGAGACCCCGAGCCGTTCGGCGAGGTGTCGCGCGCCCTCGATCAGCGCTCGGGCGTGGCGTGGGCGCTCGGCGTCGTCGGCGCTGAGGATGCGCGGTGCGACCGCCGGGGTGTAGGGGGCGGCGATCACCAGCTTGGGGTAATAGTGGAGTCCGCGACGGTGGTGCGCCTCGGCCCAGGCCCAGTCGAAGACGAACTCGCCATAGCCGTTGGTCTTGAGGTAGCAGGGCGCGGCGGCGCGCAGCACGCCGTCGGCGTCGCGCAGCGCCAGGTGCAGCGGGATCCAGCCGAACGTTTCGCCGACGCAGCCGTGTCGCTCCAGGGCGGCGAGGAAGCGGTGGTCGAGGAAGGGGGCGTCGTCGCCGACCAGTCGATTCCAGTCCGTGGCGGGGATCTCGTCGATCGCGCCGTGGGTGGTGAGTCTGAGCAAGGGGGGAGATGCATCGTGCATGTCCCCTCAGGTTGGGGCGGGTGGTGACGGCGCAAGCCGGTTGCGCGGTCACCGTCCCGGGGTCAGGACTGGGCCTGCTCCAGGGCCAGGGCGTCGAGATACTTCTCGGCGTCGAGCGCGGCCATGCAGCCGGTGCCGGCGGAGGTGATCGCCTGACGGTAGATCTGGTCCATGACGTCGCCGGCGGCGAACACCCCGGGGACCGAGGCGGCGGTGGCGTTGCCCTGCAGCCCGCTGGCGACGCGGATATAGCCGTTGTCCATCTCCAGCTGCCCGGTGAACAGCTCGGTGTTGGGCTTGTGACCAATGGCGACGAACACCCCGGTGAGGGCGAGTTCGCGGGTGCGGGCGTCCTTGGTGCTCTTGACGCGGATGCCGGTCACCCCGCTGGCGTCACCGAGCACCTCGTCGAGGGTGTGGTCCCAGAGGATCTCGATGTTGCCGTGCTCGGCCTTCTCGAACAGCTGGCGCTGGAGGATCTTCTCCGCGCGCAGGCTGTCGCGGCGATGGATCAGGGTGACCTTGGCGGCGATGTTGGACAGATACAGCGCCTCCTCGACGGCGGTGTTGCCACCGCCGATCACTGCGACCTCCTGGTTGCGGTAGAAGAAGCCGTCGCAGGTGGCGCAGGCCGAGACCCCGCGACCGCGGAAGGACTGCTCCGAGGGCAGGCCGAGATACATGGCGCTGGCGCCGGTGGCGATGATCAGGGCATCGCAGGTGTAGGTCGCCGAGTCGCCCTCGAGGGTGAAGGGGCGGTTGCCGAGGTCGGCGGAGTGGATGTGGTCGAAGATGATCTCGGTCTCGAAGCGTTCGGCATGGCGGCGCATCCGCTCCATCAGTTCGGGGCCCTGGACGCCGTCCGGGTCGCCGGCCCAGTTGTCGACCTCGGTGGTGGTCATCAGCTGGCCGCCCTGCTCGAGGCCGGTGACCAGCACCGGGTCGAGGTTGGCGCGCGCGGCATAGACCGCTGCGGTATAGCCGGCGGGGCCGGAGCCCAGGATCAGCAGCCGGCAGTGCTTGGTGTCGCTCATGTCGATGGTCACTCCAAAGGGGATGGGTCGCCGTGTCTGCGGGGTGTGCGACAACGGGCGCGAAAACAGTGGCGGCCGGGGCTGGCCCCAGGCCGGTGATGAGTCGCCGTAGACTGTAAGGGCTGGTTTGGGGCGCGTAAAGCAGCGTGCTGGCAGGGGGCGTGATCGGGGGCGCTGCGCGGCGCCTCGCGGGTTGTCGGCGAGGTGCTGTCGAGGAGCGCCCCGGTGCCTTCGGGGCGGCGTGTCGAGCGCTACGCGCCGGCCAGCTTGACAAGCATGTCCGGCTTTTCTAGATGTATGTCATACAGCATCTTAGAAGCGATTGTTGCAATCGACTATGAGAAATAAAGCGATCTCTGCCGGTGTGTTCGCCGGGGCCCTCGTGGCGTTCGTGTCGCTCGCTGGCTGTGCGACCACGGGAGGGGCGCGCCAGCAGGTGGTCGAGGCCGGGCTCGCCCAGCTCGGGACGCCTTATCGTTACGGTGGCGAGGATCCGCGGACCGGGGTCGACTGCAGCGGCCTGACCTATTACGCCCATCATGTCGCGGGGATCGACATCCCGCGTGTCTCGGTGGCGCAGCTCGCCCGCGCCCGCCCGCTCGCCAAGGCGCGCGCGCGCGCCGGCGATCTGGTGTTCTTCCGCACCGGGCCGGGGGTGCACCATGTCGGCCTGATGGTCGATGACGAACGCTTCGTGCACGCCTCGACCTCGCGCCGCGAGGTCCGTCTGGCCCGGCTCGACGCGCCCTATTGGCGGGCGCGCTACCTCGGCGCCGGCACCTATCTCGACTGAGCCGGTCCGTCTCGGCGGTCTCTTGCACTCGCCTTTTAGGGACTCATGTTGCACAATGATCGGCGGCCTCCGGGTTTTCCGGGGGTGTCGAGATCACCAAGTGTGCCTTTTTGAAGGAGTTGATCCCATGTCCGATAAGCCAATTTGCAAGAGCCGTCGTGACGCCGTCAAAGTGATGCTGGGTACCGCTGCCGCAGTCCCGGTGATCAACCTCGTTGGCTTCGGTACCGCGCGTGCCGAGGTTCCTGCAAACGCTGTGACCGAGAGCGATCCCACCGCGGTTGCGCTGAAGTATCACCGTGATGCGGCTCAGTCCGAGCGCGTTGCCGCCGCTCGCCCGGGTCTGCCGCCCGAGGAGCAGCACTGCGAGAACTGCCAGTTCATGCTGCCCGACCAGGGTGCTGACGAGTGGCGCGGCTGCAGCCTGTTCCCCGGCAAGCTGATCAACCTCAACGGCTGGTGCGCTTCCTGGACCCTGCGCGCAGGCTGATCCGGGTTGACGTTCCCCTCCGGGGGTGCACTGACGGGGCCGCATGGCCCCGTTTGTCGTTTCAGGACCGCCACTCGTCGGCGACATCTGGGTCCCGGTTCACGTGGGCGCGCTGACATCCCTGCTTTAATCCAGAGACGGCGACCGTATTCTCTGACGGAAGCACGCTCGCGATCGGGTTCCTGCCTCTTGCCCGATCCACTCCAGGCAGCAACAGCGGTAACCCGGTCATGTCTCTATCCCGCCCCCAAGTCTTCTCCTCCCATTATTGCGATGTTCGCGTCCACGACCGCCTCGAGCCCGCGGTGAGTCGTCATGGGGTGCGCTGGCGACTGCTGTTTCTGCGCACCATCGTCTGGTGTCTGATCGGGCTGATCCATGCCCCGCTGTTCATCGGGCTGGTCGAGTTGCTGCGCGTGCACGGCTGGTCGCATTGGGCCTATGTGCCGGCCGCGGCCCTGGCCGGCGCGATCGGCGCGGTGCTCTACGGTGCGCGCGAGATCTCGCTGATGGCCACGGCCATCGGCGGCGTGGTCGGGGTCGGGGCCTTGATCGCGCTCAACGGCACGCTCGGCTTCATCGAGTCGGCGCTGCTCGCCGCCGTGCTGGCCGCGGTGGTCGGGGCGCTGGTGCCCTTCCGCGCGCGCTGTTCGCGCCATGTGCCGGGCAAGACCCTGGCCGGTCTCATGACCGGCGCGCTGGTGGGTACCGCGGTGGCCCTTGCCGATTCACTGCAGCCTGGTGGTTTTGCGGTGTTCGCGGTGTTGCTGTTTCTGGTCAGCGTCAACGGTGTGCTCTATGTCTCGACGGTGCGCGGCTGGGTCTGTCTGTCGCGCCGGTTGCTGCTCGAGTCACGCCCCTGTCAGCTCATCGAGGCACTGGTGATGGCGCTGCTCGCCGGGGTCGCGGCCGGTAGTGTCTGGCTGATCAGCGGGCCGCTGATCGCCGTCGAGCAGGGTTGGTGGATGCAGGCGAGTCTGGCGCTGCACCAGGATCTCGCCCAGGCGGTGGTGGGCGCCGTACTCGGCGGCGCGCTGGCGGGGATGCTGCTCGAACTCTTCCGTTTTCCCTGGGTCCACGAGTTCTGAGCGCGCCTCGATCGGCTCGGCCGGGCGCGCCGGCCATCCCCGGGCTGTGGTTCAATAGCGCATCCATGCGCGCGGATCCCCCGTGCCGCACCAGTCCACCGGTTTTTCGATCCATGGCAAGAAGCAAGTCCAGTCGTCGCTGGCTCGACCGTCACGTCGGCGACCCCTTCGTCAAGCAGGCGCAGCAGGACGGTTACCGTTCGCGCGCCGCCTACAAGCTGCTCGAACTTCAGGAGCGCGACCGTCTGCTCGCCCCGGGGATGCGGGTGGTCGATCTCGGCGCCGCGCCCGGGAGCTGGTCGCAGGTGGCCGCGCGCCTGGTCGGCAAGCAGGGGCGGGTGGTCGCGCTCGACCTGTTGCCGATCGACCCGTTGCCGGGCGTCGAGATCCTCCAGGGCGACTTCCGCGAGCAGGCGGTGCTCGAGCAGCTCGAGGCGGCGCTCGAGGCCGCACCGCTCGACGTGGTGCTCTCGGATATGGCGCCGAACATCACCGGGACCGCGGTGGTCGACCAGGCGCGAGTGATGTATCTGGTCGAACTCGCCCTGGAACTGGCCCGGGCCCGGCTCAAGCCCGGCGGTGCGCTCGCGGTCAAGGTGTTCCAGGGCAGTGGCTTCGACGACTATCTGCGTACCCTGCGTCAGTCCTTCTCGCGGGTGGTCACGCGCAAGCCGAAGTCCTCCAGATCGGCGAGCCGCGAGGTCTATCTGGTGGCCAAAGGCTTTAATCCTTGAGCGGTCGATGCTAGTTTCATCGGCTTGAGTGACGACATTGCCGCGCCGGCAACCAACCAGACTAAGGGCACCAGGCCGTGAGTGACATGGCGAAAAATATACTTCTTTGGGTGGTCATCGCCATCGTGCTGATGTCCGTGTTCAACAACTTCACCACCACCCAATCGACCTCGAGCAAGCTCGACTACTCGACCTTCATCGAGCAGGTCAAACAGGGCGACGTCAAGGAGGTGACCATCCAGGGTCGGCAGATCGAGGGTCTGACCGCCTCCGGGCAGCGCTTCACCACCTTCAGCCCGGGCGATGACGGTCTGGTCGGCGACCTGCTCAACAATGACGTGGTGATCAAGGCCGCGCCGCCCGAACAGCAGTCGGTGCTGATGCAGGTGCTGATCAACTGGTTCCCGCTGTTGATCCTGGTCGGGCTGTGGATCTTCTTCCTGCGCCAGATGCAGGGCGGCGGCGGTGGTCGTGGGGCGATGTCCTTCGGCAAGAGCCGCGCGCGCATGCTCTCCGAGGACCAGATCAAGGTCACCTTCCAGGATGTCGCCGGGGCCGAGGAGGCCAAGGAAGAGGTCGTCGAGATGGTCGACTTCCTCCGCGATCCGGGTAAGTTCCAGAAGCTCGGCGGCAAGATCCCCAAGGGCGTGCTGATGGTCGGCCCCCCGGGCACCGGCAAGACGCTGCTGGCGCGTGCCATCGCCGGCGAGGCGCGGGTGCCCTTCTTCACCATCTCCGGTTCGGACTTCGTCGAGATGTTCGTCGGTGTCGGCGCCTCGCGGGTGCGCGACATGTTCGAGCAGGCGAAGAAGCATGCCCCCTGCATCATCTTCATCGACGAGATCGACGCCGTCGGTCGCCATCGTGGCGCCGGGCTTGGCGGCGGGCACGACGAGCGCGAGCAGACCCTCAACCAGCTGCTCGTCGAGATGGACGGCTTCGAGGGCACCGAGGGGGTGATCGTGATCGCCGCCACCAACCGTCCCGACGTGCTCGACCCGGCGTTGTTGCGCCCGGGCCGCTTCGACCGTCAGGTGGTGGTGCCGCTGCCCGATGTGCGCGGGCGCGAGCAGATCCTCAAGGTGCACATGCGCAAGATCCCCGCCGCCGAGGACGTCCAGGCCTCGGTGCTGGCGCGCGGCACGCCCGGCTTCTCCGGTGCCGACCTGGCCAATCTGGTCAACGAGGCGGCGCTGTTCGCCGCGCGGCGCAACAAGAAGCTCGTCGACATGGACGACATGGAGCAGGCCAAGGACAAGATCATGATGGGTGCCGAGCGGCGCTCGATGGTGATGACCGAGGACGAGAAGCGGTTGACCGCCTATCACGAGTCGGGGCATGCCATCGTCGGCCGACTGGTGCCCGATCACGACCCGGTGCACAAGGTCAGCATCATCCCGCGCGGTCGCGCGCTCGGCGTCACCCTGTTCCTGCCCGAGGACGATCGCTTCAGCTACAGCAGGCAGCGGCTCGAGAGCAGTATCTCGAGCCTGTTCGGCGGGCGTGTCGCCGAGGAGCTGGTGTTCGGTACCGAGAGTGTCACCACCGGCGCGCAGAACGACATCCAGCGCGCCACCGAGATCGCTCGCAACATGGTCACCAAGTGGGGGCTGTCCGATCGTCTCGGGCCGCTGACCTACGGCGAGGACGAGCAGGAGGTCTTCCTCGGTCACTCGGTCACCCAGCACAAGAACGTCTCCGACGAGACCAGCCATCTCATCGACGAGGAGATCCGCGACGTCATCGAGCGCAACTATGCGCGCGCCCGCGAGATCCTCGAGACCCATCGCGACAAGCTCGAGGCGATGACCGCAGCGCTGATGAAGTTCGAGACCATCGATTCGGGTCAGATCGACGACATCATGTCCGGCCGCCCGCCGCGTCCTCCGCGCGACTGGGAGGACGATCAGCCGCAGCGTCCGACCGGACCGGATGCTGCGAATCAGGCCGAGGAGGGGCACGTCGGCGGACCGGCGGGTGAGCACTGAATGCGTAGATACTTCGGAACCGACGGCATCCGTGGGCGGGTCGGCGAGGGCATCGTCACCCCCGACTTCGTGCTCAAGCTCGGCTGGGCGGCCGGGCGGGTACTCGGCAATGGCGGTGGCGGCAAGATCCTGATCGGCAAGGACACCCGCATCTCGGGCTATATGTTCGAGTCGGCGCTCGAGGCCGGGCTGGTGGCCGCCGGGGTCGACATCCGCCTGCTCGGGCCGATGACCACCCCGGCGGTGGCCTATCTCACCCGCACCTTCCGCGCCGATGCCGGGATCGTCATCACCGCCTCGCACAATCCCTATCAGGACAACGGCATCAAGTTCTTCTCGTCCGAGGGCGACAAGCTCCCCGACGCCCTGGAGGCGGCGATCGAGGCCGAACTCGAGCAGCCGCTGCGCACGGTCGACTCCAGCGCCCTGGGCAAGGTGGTGCGGGTGGGGGATGCCGGTGGTCGTTACATCGAGTTCTGCAAGGGCACCATCCCGTCGTCGATCAATTTCCGCGGGCTGAAAATCGTCGTCGATTGTGCCAACGGGGCGACCTATAATACCGCCCCCCATGTCTTCGAGGAGCTTGGCGCCAGCGTGGTACGTCTGGGTGTCGAGCCCAATGGGTTCAATATCAATCGCGACGTTGGATCGACCCGGCCCGAGGCGCTGTGCGAGGCGGTGCTGCGAGAGGGTGCGGACCTCGGTATCGCCTTCGACGGTGACGGCGACCGGGTGCTGATGGTCGATTCGCGAGGTGAGCTGGTCGACGGCGACCAGCTGCTCTACATCATTGCCAAGTCCAGGCTCGCGGCCGGTGCGATGCGCGGCGAGGTGGTCGGTACGCTGATGAGCAACCTCGGTCTGGAGCATGCGCTGGCGCGGCTCGGTACCGGGTTCGTCCGCACCAAGGTGGGCGATCGCTACATCATGGAGGCGCTCAAGCAGGCCGATGGCATCCTCGGCGGCGAGCCCTCGGGCCACATCATCTGCCGCGATCGCACCACCACCGGCGATGGGATCGTCTCGGCACTGCAGGTGCTGGCCGCGCTCAACCGGCTCGACTGCTCGCTCGACGGGCTGTGTGCCGAGGTCGAGCGTTATCCGCAGGTGCTGATCAACGTGCGTCTCGACCGACGTCGGGATCTCGGTGAGCTGCCGCGGGTGCGCGAAGCGGTCGCCGAGGCCGAGCGCGAGCTCGACGGCGGCGGCCGGGTGCTGCTGCGGATGTCGGGGACCGAGCCGCTGGTGCGAGTGATGGTCGAGGGAACCGACGAGGGGCAGGTGCGCCGTGTGTGCGAGCGGCTCGCGGACGTCGTACGCGAACAGATCGCAGTTTAGGAGTTTCGACACATGGCCGTCACTTCCATCCATGGGATGTGGTCCACACGTCTCGCCTTCATCCTTGCGGCCAGCGGTTCGGCCGTCGGTCTGGGCAACATCTGGCGTTTCCCCTATGCCGCCGGCGAGTACGGTGGCGGGGCATTCGTCCTGGTCTATCTGATCTGCGTCGCCGCCATCGGCATCCCGATCATGATGGCCGAGATCATGCTCGGTCGGCGCGGACGCCAGAGCCCGATCAACACCATGCGCACCCTGACCGCGCAGGAGGGGCGCGCCGGTAGCTGGCAGGTGGTCGGCTGGATGGGCATCGTCACCGCCTTCCTGATCCTGTCCTTCTACAGCGTGATCGCCGGCTGGGCGCTGGCCTATGTCTTCCGCGCCGCCGCCGGTGCCTTCAACGGCATCGACGGCGTCGCCGCCGGCGAGATCTTCGCGTCGCTGGTGGGCGATGCCGAGCGTCTGCTCGCCTGGCACACCATCTTCATGGCGATGGTGGTGCTGGTGGTCTCGCGCGGGGTCGCCAGTGGACTCGAGAAGGCGGTGCGCTATCTGATGCCCGCGCTGTTCGTGCTGCTGGTGGTGATGGTGATCTATGCCGCCAGCGCCGGTGACTTCGCCGGGGCGGTCGACTATCTGTTCGCGCCCGACTTCGAGAAGTTCAAGGGGCATGCCGGCGAGGCCATCCTCAGCGCCATGGGCCAGGCCTTCTTCAGTCTCAGTCTCGGCATGGGCGCGATCATGATCTACGGCTCCTATCTCGGTCGCGACGCCTCGATCGCCCGCAACTCGGTGATCGTCGCCTCGATGGATACCCTGGTTGCCCTGCTCGCCGGTCTGGCGATCTTCCCGGTGGTGTTCGCCAACGGTCTGGCGCCCGACAGTGGTCCGGGACTGATCTTCCAGACCCTGCCGATCGCCTTCGGCGAGATGCCGGGCGGGCAGCTGTTCGGCGCGCTGTTCTTCGTGCTGTTGGTGTTCGCGGCCTGGACCTCGGCGATCTCGCTGCTCGAGCCGCTGGTCGCCTGGCTGGTGGAGAACCTCAGCTTCAGTCGGGTGCGCGCCTCGATCCTCGCCGGGCTCACCGTCTGGCTGCTCGGTATCGCCTGTCTGCTCTCGCTCAACGAGTGGTCCGGCTTCACCGTCTTCGGTAAGGGGATCCTCGACCTCTTCGACTTCCTCACGGCCAACATCCTGTTGCCGCTCGGCGGGATCCTCATCGCGATCTTCGCCGGCTGGAAGATGGCTCGCGCCTCCTCACTCGACGAGCTGCGCCTCGGCGAAGGTCTTGTCTATCGGGCGTGGCGGATGCTGATCCGTTATGTCGCGCCGACGGCGGTGATGCTCGTCATGCTCAATGCCCTGGGCATCCTCAAATTGATTGGTCTTGATTAGTTGTGGCTACAGTCAGAAAAAGCGCCCTGGTGCCGTACTCCGCGGCCCAGATGTTCGATCTCGTCTATGATGTCGGCTCCTATCCGCAGTTCCTGCCCTGGTGCAAGAGCGCCCGGGTGATCTCGGAGAGCGCCGAGCAGATCTGCGGTCAGATCGAGGTGTCGCGGATGGGGATCCATCAGACCTTCAGTACCTGCAACCGCTACGAGCGGCCCGCGCGCATGAGCATCAACCTGCTCGACGGTCCCTTCCGCAAGCTCGTCGGTGGTTGGCGTTTCACCGAATTGCGCGAGGACGCCTCCAAGGTCGAGCTGGAGCTGGACTTCGAGTTCTCCGGGCGGTTGATCGACAAGGCCTTCGGCACCGTCTTCAACCAGATCGCCAACACCCTGGTCGACGCCTTCTGCAAGCGTGCCGACGAGGTGTATCGTGACTGATTACCTGCAGGTCTCGGTGGCCTATGTCGGCGAGCAGGGACAGATGCTGCGTGCCATCGAGGTGGCACGCGGTACCCGGCTCGAGGAGGCGCTGCATCAGTCCGGGGTGCTCGAGCGTTTCCCCGAGATCGATCTGGCGCGCAACAAGGTGGGGGTCTTCGGCAAGCTTGCCAAGCTCGATCAGGCGCTCGAGGACGGTGATCGGATCGAGATCTATCGACCGCTGATCGCCGACCCCAAGGCGGCGCGCAAGCGCCGCGCGGCGGGGGCGGGCTGAGTGCCCGTCGCGCCTACTCCTCGGGGTCCAGTCCGACGGCCTTGAGGCCGCGTTCGACCAGCCCCTTGCGTCCCTCGTGGTCGGGCACCTTGACCAGGATCTCCCTGGGCTCGCGTGACTCGGCCCGGGCGGGGTCGGGTTTGATGTCCCCTTCGATCCGCACTAGGCTGTCCTCCGCGAAGTACAGCGTCAGATAGCGGATCTCCATCGGCTGGTGTCCACGCTTGATGGTATAGGTGTAATCCCAGCGATCGTTATGGAAGAAATCGGTCAGCAGCGGGGTGCCGAGCAGGTACTGCACCTGCCGTCTGGTCATGCCCGGCTGGAGCTGATCGATCATCTCCTCGGTGATGATATTGCCTTGCTGCACCGTCATCTTGTAGACGAATGGCAGGTTCTCCAGCATGGAGGATCGGTACTCGTCGGGCCGCTTGTCCCGCGAACAACCGCTCGCGACGATAATCAACAAAGAACCGAGGATCGAAAACGTGAGAATCTTTCGCATTGTTTTGCGTCGATGACTGTGCGAATAACCGTGGCATGATACAGCAGCGCCGGATCCCGATCACCGGGCGGCGCGTGAGCAACGCAGTCCGGGCGGTCGCCGACGCCCCCGGGCTAGACGGGGAGAGCGGTTTTGGAAAATCAACAGATCAAACGTGCGGGCCTCAAGGTCACGGCCCCGCGGGTCAAGATATTGGGCATCCTCGAGAAGAGCCGCAAGCGCCATCTCAGTGCCGAGGACGTCTACAAGCAGTTGCTGAGCCAGGACGAGGAGGTCGGGCTGGCGACCGTCTACCGGGTGCTCACCCAGTTCGAGAGCGCCGGGCTGGTGTGCCGACGCAACTTCGAGGGCGGGCAGTCGGTGTTCGAGCTCAACAGCGGAGACCATCACGATCACCTGGTGTGCGTCAAGTGCGGCAAGGTGGTCGAGTTCGTCGATACCCTGATCGAGGAGCGTCAGTCGCAGATCGCCGCGGACAAGGGCTTCCGTATCCAGGACCACTCGCTGGTGATCTACGGCGTCTGCCCGGGCTGTCAGTCGCAGGACTGAGGCCCGCTCAACGGCCCTCGCCGGTGAGCCGCTCGACGAGCTGTTCGACCTGGCGCAGACGCTGCTCGGGTTCGGGCATCTCGCGATAGAACCTGAGCGTGTCGCCGCCATCGAGTCGATAGACCTTGGGTTGCTCCTGGATCAGCCCGATCAGTCGGGCCGGATCGATCCGCGGGTTGTCCTCGAAGCAGATCCGGCCACTGCCGGCCCCCACCTCGATCTTGACGATCCCCCACGGCTGGACCCGCAGCTTCAGCGCGGTGATCTCCAGCAAACGCTTGGCCGGTTCGGGCAGCAGCCCGAAGCGGTCGATCATCTCCACCTGTAGCTCCCGCAATGCCTCCTTGCTGGTGGCGCTGGCGATGCGCTTGTACATCACCAGTCGGGCGTGCACGTCGGGCAGATAGTCGCTCGGCAGCAGCGCCGGGACCCCGAGGTCGATCTCGGCGCCGTGGCTGAGCGGTCGATCGAGTTCCGGGGTGCGCCCGGCCTTGAGCGCCTCGACCGCGCGCTCGAGCAGCTCCATGTAGAGCGAGAAGCCGACCTCGGCGATCTGTCCCGACTGGTCGTCGCCGAGCAGTTCGCCGGCGCCACGGATCTCGAGGTCGTGGGTCGCGAGGGTGAAGCCCGCGCCGAGGTCCTCCATCGACTCGATCGCCTCGAGGCGCTTGATCGCGTCCGGGGTCATCGCCTTGGTCGGCGGGGTGATCAGATAGGCATAGGCGCGGTGGTGCGAGCGCCCGACCCGGCCACGCAGCTGATGGAGCTGGGCCAGGCCGAGCTTGTCGGCGCGATTGATGATGATGGTATTGGCGCTGGGCACGTCGATGCCGCTCTCGACGATGGTGGTGCACACCAGCAGGTTGAAGCGCTGGTGGTAGAAGTCGCGCATGATCCGTTCGAGCTCGCGCTCGCGCATCTGACCGTGGGCGACCTGGACGCGCGCGCTCGGGATCAGCGCCTCGAGCTTCTGTGCCTGGTTCTCGATGGTCTCGACCTCGTTGTGGAGGAAGTAGACCTGACCGCCGCGTTTGAGCTCGCGCTGTACCGCCTCTTGCACCAGACCGTCGTTCCACGGGCTGACGAAGGTCTTGATCGGGTGGCGCTCGACCGGCGCGGTGGCGATGATCGACAGATCGCGCAGTCCCGACATCGCCATGTTGAGGGTGCGCGGGATCGGCGTGGCGGTGAGGGTGAGGATGTCGACCTCGCTACGCAGCTGTTTGAGCCGCTCCTTGTGACGCACCCCGAAGCGATGCTCCTCGTCGACGATCACCAGCCCCAGGTCGTGGAAGTCGATGCCCGGTTGGAGCAGCTTGTGGGTACCGACGACGATGTCGATGGTGCCATCGGCCAGCCCGGCGAATACCTGCTTCTGCTCGCGCGCGGTGCGAAAGCGCGACAGGCTCTCGACCTTGATCGGCCAGTCGGCGAAGCGGTCGGAGAAGTTCTCGAAGTGCTGCTGGGCGAGCAGGGTGGTGGGCACCAGCACCACCACCTGTCGCCCGCCGTTGGCGGCGACGAAGGCCGCGCGCATCGCCACCTCGGTCTTGCCGAAACCGACGTCGCCACACACCACCCGGTCCATCGGCTTGGTGTCGGCCATGTCGGCGAGCACGCTGTCGATCGCGCGCAGCTGGTCCGGGGTCTCCTCGAAGGGGAAGGCGGCGGCGAAGGCGCCATAGTCGGTATCGGGCGCGGGACTGGCCACGCCCTGACGGGCGGCGCGTCGGGCGTAGACGTCGAGCAGTTCGGCGGCGACGTCGCAGGCCTTCTGCGCCGCCTTGCGCTTGATCCGCTCCCATTGCTCGCCGCCGAGTCGGTGCAGCGGTGCCTGCTCGGGGGTGGCGCCGGTATAGCGCGAGATCAGGTGCAGCGAGCTGACCGGGACATAGAGCTTGTCACCCTTGGCATAGCCGAGGGTGAGGAACTCGGTGCTGCTGCCGCCGACCTCGAGCGTCTGCAGCCCCAGGTAGCGCCCGACGCCGTGCTCCTCGTGGACCACCGGGGCGCCCTCGGTCAGTTCGGTGAGGTTGCGCACCACCGCGTCG